>JAITXS010000191.1 GCA_031284645.1 Spirochaetaceae bacterium
CATGGAACAAATCAAAACGTTTTTTCAGTTGGGTCAAAACGCCGGAAGAAATATTACAGAAAATAAGCAAGGCCAAAGGTGAGAACACTGTTGTTATTTGAAAAGGACAGGACACTAGCAAATAGGAATAATATTATAAAATCATGGAAAATAATTTTATCTGATTATTCAGACGGAATGCTTGAAACTACCCGAAAATCATTGTCAAGATTAAATTATAATTTTCAATATGAAATAGTTAATGCCGAGAACATTCAACTTTCTAATAATACTTTTGATGTAATACTGGCGAACAATATGTTGTACCATATTCAAAATAGATATGAAGCGCTAAAAAATATTAGTAGAATATTAAAAGATAATGGAACATTTATTGCATCAACAATGGGTAAAAACGATCTTATCGAATTGCACAATTATTTATATCAATTTCTTGAAAACAAAGGTTATTGTTTTACATTTAGAGAATTTGTTTTTTCATTAGATAATGGGATTGAGCAATTATCAAAATATTTTAAAAATATAACAATGAAAAAACATGATAATAAACTAAAAATAAATGGAGTTGAGGCTATAATAAATTATTATATATCATTTAACGAAATACATGAAAATATGGTTGTATTACCGGAAAAATATGTCAATGAATTTAGGGAATATTTAACAACCATTATAGAAAGGGAAAAAGAAATAATAGTAACAAAAGACGAGGGAATATTTATATGCAAAAAATAAAGTACAGCCCCACTGCGCATAACAGAACTGTACGCGTTTTGTTGCTTCGCTCCATTCTCGCGCTCCACTCCACCCACATTTTTGTGGCGCGATAAAAACCTTCGTATACAGCCGGAACGTTAAACGAAATAAAAGTGATGGAATATTCGGAAGATCGCGCGGCGTTCATACCGCGCTTAAGAGGAGTATTTTAAAAGGTGTTGGCAAACATTTCTACTGACAAACATTTCTACTGACAGACATTTCTACTGGTCGTTGACAAAATATGCCTTTTCAGACTAGTATAAAAAAGCCCTGTTTGAAGGAACCACGCGAATAAACACTGCCTAACCCCGCCAGGTCCGGAAGGAAGCAACGGTAAGTAGATGTTTATTGCGCCGTGGCAACCCTGCTTGCGGGGCTTTTTATAGATAAATACATATTTGGCGAAATTCGCAACCTTTTTTTGTCTCCGGTGTCCAAAAATAACAAAGCTTGAAAGCAGATGATAGGAATAAAGTATGAAACAAGGCAAAAAAAGGTGTGAACCTTGGGCTTTTTTAGACGAATACCGGGGAGTGGTTTTTTCCGGTGAGTGGCCCACGCTCAGTGAATTATTTAGAATTACCACCTTGCGGCGCGGTGGCAAAGCATGTTTTACAGTATTTGAGCCGGAACGGGTATGCCTGAACTATAACGATGCCCTGAAAAAAATTGAGGCCATTGCCCGTTGGCTGCGTTCAAAAGGGATACGGAAAAACGATAAAATCGCCGTTACCGGCAAGAATTCACCTGAATGGGCTATAGCCTATCTTGCGGCGATTTTTGCAGATGCAACGATTGTTCCCATAGACTATCAGCTTACAGACGAAGAACTTGATCTCCTTATAAAAACCTCACGGGCAAAAATACTTTTTGTTGATGAGGAAAAATACAAAAGATACCAGGGACGCATGGAGGGAAGTGGTCTCAGCGAAGTCATTTCCCTTAAAAAGGGACTGGGAAACTACATTTACGAGCTTGACGGGCCGTCCTTTGAAAGTGACGATCCCGCTACGGAAAACGATTTAGCGGCAATTCTTTTTACCTCAGGTACAACAGGAAATCCGAAAGGCGTTATGCTGAGCCATAAAAATCTTGTCGCGGATTGTTTTTTAGCGCAGGGAACTCCGCTTGATGTCTTGCCGACAGATGTTTTTTACGCGCTTCTACCGCTTCACCATGCATATACGATGCTTGCCGTGTTTATTGAAACTATTTCCCAGGGTGCAGAGCTTGTCTTCGGGAAAAAAATGGTTGTTCAATCAATCATGCGGGAACTCAAAGAAGGCAAGGTTACGATGTTCCTTGGCGTTCCCATGCTGTTTAATAAACTTTTAACGGGGATTCTCCGCGGCATACGGCAGAAAGGCGTGGTAGTCTACGCTGTAATCAGATTTTTGATGGCAATTTCCGGCTTTATAAAAAAGACCTTTGGCGTTAATCCGGGAAAAAAAATGTTTGGTGCTGTTCTCAGGCAAGCAAGCCTTTCCACAATAAGAAATTGTATATCAGGCGGCGGCCCTCTGGCACCAAGTGTCTTCCGCAAGTATAACCAGCTTGGTATTGATTTTGTACAAGGTTACGGACTTACCGAAACATCACCAATCATAAACCTTAATCCGATAGAACATTATAAAGAGAAAAGTGTCGGGAAAATTGTTCCCGGCGTTGATATGAAAATACTCAATCCGGACGAGCGCGGCATAGGCGAAGTTGTACTGAAGGGCCCGATGGTTATGCAAGGTTATTTTGAGAGGCCGCAGGAGACCGCCGCGTGTTTTACCAGTGACGGCTATTTTAAAACAGGCGACCTTGGCTATCTTGACAACGAGGATTATCTGTACCTTACCGGACGCGCGAAAAACATCATTGTTACCGACGGCGGTAAAAATGTCTATCCTGAAGAAATTGAAAACGAATTCCAGCTTTTTGAGGAAATCGATCAGATTTTAATTCGCGGCTATGTGCAGGATAAAAAAACAAAATCGGAAAGTATTGAGGCCCTTGTTTTTCCGAGTTTCGATTATTTTAAGAGCATTGACATCGGCGAGCGGGAACAGATACTTAAACGCATTAATGAAATTATCACGGAAGTGAACAAAAACCTTCTTCCCTATCAAAAAATCAAAAAGACAACTTTGCTTGACTATGCGTTGGAAATGACCACAACCAAAAAAATCAAACGGACGGTCGAAAGCGTCGGCTCTTAAAAGACAGATGAGCTAAAATCCCCGTCAAACGGCGGGGCATGGATCTTTGTCGGCTCCTTTGGTTAAAACCTGCCGGAATTCTGTCTTTTGTTGATGAGAAGAAATTCATCCTTTGTGCAAATCGCGTTGACTTTACAATCAAAAGGGTCGACAGTTACATGGTCGATAAGCGAGCTGCTCATGCAAAAAGCGCAGACACATGACTCGGGGCTTTCTTTAAAAAGTTTAACACAGAAGCGGTCGTAAAAACCCCGGCCGCGTCCCAGCCGGTTGCCCTCTCGGTCAAAGGCAAGGCCCGGTGCGATAACAAGTACCGGCTTCTCTGAGTATTGAAAAAGATCTTCTTCTTTTCCGGCAGGCTCCCGTATACCAAAAGCGCCGGAGCACCGTAGCGAAGGGTCGGGAGAAAGACGAAAAAACCGCATGTCCCCGGTGCTTTCAACTTTCGGCGCATAGATCGCCTTTCCTTCACGAAATGCATTGTCTAACAAGACAGAGGTATCAATTTCGTCCGGCAGAGAAAGATAAACAAGCACGGTATCGTATTTTTTCCAGACAGGGCTTGCAAGCAGATTTTTTGACGCCCCAAGTCCCTCGTGCTTAAACTGTTCTTTGGGCAGGGCCCGCAAATTCTGCCTTATCAAGGTGCGGAGTTCTTTTTTATTCATATTATGTAAACATAAGCCCCCGCGTATAACACCTTTATCGGGGAAATGTCGAGTTCGTCAGGACAAGGTGCAATGCAGTACGTTGACATGTATCTTGTTATATTTTATACTTTTAGCAAGAAAATTGTCAACGTATTGTAAGCGAATAAGCAAATCGCTATTTTAACTTTATATATATAGTTAGCGTGAATAAATAAAATACCAATTGTAGTTTACCAATGTTATTACCGTTAAACGATGATACTATCATGTCTGCCGCATCCTGCCTTTGCAAGGGGGGAATTGTTGCTTTTCCCACCGAGACAGTCTACGGACTTGGGGCTGATGTTTTTAATACAACAGCGCTTGCCCGTGTCTTTGAGGTAAAACGCCGTCCTTATTTTGATCCGCTGATTGTTCATATTGCGGAGCTTTCTACATTAATGCGTCTTGTTGATTATACGGCAATGGATGCAGAGGCAATCAGACGGCTTAAAAAACTTGCCAATACGCTGATGCCCGGTCCGCTTACCCTGATTCTGCCGAAATTACCTGAAGTCCCCGATTTAGCGACAGGCGGGCTTAAAACTGTTGCGGTGCGTTTCCCCAAACATAGCGGGGCTTTGGCCTTGATAAAAAATTCAACAGGTGCTGTTGCCGCGCCAAGCGCAAATCCTTTTGGTTATTTAAGTCCGACGAGGGCAGAACATGTTGCAGAACAACTCGGTAATGATGTTGATATCATTTTGGACGGGGGAACAAGTGAAATTGGTGTTGAATCGACCGTACTTGATCTATCATCTCATCTGCCGCGTATTCTTCGTCCGGGAGGGGTAAGCCGTGAGGAAATTGAGGCTTTTATCGGAAAATTAGACGATGTCCGGCCTGAGCATCCGCACACGGAGGAGCCTGTCCGCTCTTTTAATATCGGACAATGCCTATCCCCCGGTCAATTAAAAAGCCATTACGCGCCCCGAACAAAACTTTTTCTTCTTGACACTGATTTCTTATGTAAAGAAGCATATAAACGTAATTGTGCCTATCTTTTTTTTAATACTGTGTCTTTTGATCTGTGGAAAAAAAACAATCCGCGCGCGCCGCTTAACGGCGGTCACCGTAATATTTTTATATTAAGTCATAACGGCGATCTTAGGGATGCCGCGTCAAATTTATTCGAAAAGCTTCACTGTATTGACGCCGCCGCGTATAGCGCTATATATGCAGAGCGTGCGCCGGACAAGGGGCTTGGACGGGCGATTAACGACAGGCTCGAAAAAGCATCGAATAAATGATTCCGGCATATTTCCATTACGGCACAGGTCTTGCCGCTTGTTTGTTCCCGATCTTAGTATAAAACAATTCTGCCGTTCAAATTCAGTCAGAAAAACAGTTATAGTGAACACATAAAAACAGATAACTCTTTATGTCATAAAGAATTATCTGTTTTAATACACCCGGCATACGCTTGATAATATTATGTTATAGTATATAATAAACCAGATGATTTTTGATTGTTCCGGTGTTGACCGTTAAGGAGTTTTAATGAAAAAAGGCCATAAAATCCAAGTCCCAAACCGGAGGACAAGCGGCGTTTTGCCGTATATCGTACTCCTCATTGTAACAAGCCTGTTATTCTGCGCGTGTTTTGGTATAAAAAGTGATGTTCTTATACGGGGAAATGGCAGCGGCACCCTCAGTATGGAGTATAGAATAGCCGAAAAACTCCTCAAGCTCGGCACACAAGACGGCAACGAAAATTTTCCCGTCATTCCGGTGGGTCAAGAAGATTTTAAACGCACAGTAGATCGAATAGAGGGTTTAGAACTTAAAGCTTTTTCATCGAAAAAAGAAAACGAGGATATTATCTATCAAGTAAAAATAGAATACTCAACACTATCCGCGCTTGCCCAATTCATGAACACTCACGGGGGAGTTTTTGAGTTCAGGGAAAACAACGGGCTCCATATTTTAAATATTATTTTTTCTTCGGGCAGAAAGAGCTATCAATTTGATACGAATGAATTTTTTCCCGCAGTTTTTAAAGACTATGCGTTTGACTTTAAAATCAGCTTTCCGAAAAAATGTGATGTTATTTTTTTGAACGCAGGCGCTCAGAGAATCGAAAAACCATCGTATGGTGCAATAAAAATCGGCTCGAAATCGTTTGAATTTGCCGCAGCAATGTCTGAGATCTTAACCGCAGAAGAAGCGTTAACCCTTGAGATAAGTTGGTAATTCCCTTTGAGAGATGCGGGATTCGAACCCACCACCTCGACCTCCGGAGGGTCGCGCTCTATCCAAATGAGCTAATCTCCCCTGCCGTGAGCAAACAATGAAAAGGTGCTCTTCTCAATGAAGTCCGCTCCCGCGACACGTCAATTTAGACGATAATTCTATTATGCCTGAGTGTCAATCCCTCGCATTGCCTCATTACGAGAAACCCATGAACCTTTGCCGCACAAAAAATTATCCCCGTGATTTCTTAATTTCTTGTTCCGGAATGTCTGTCAAAACCCTGTATCGTTCTTCGATAAAGAATTGCCGTGTCTCCTGTTGCATCTCCTGTTGACACTCCTGTTGCGCCTACTTTACACAATTTATTCAATATGGTAAGCTCTATAAAAATATATGGCCTTATGGGCCTTTTTGGAGATATGTTGGCGGAAAAAGATTTACGGATTAATGAGCATATTAGGGTGCGTGAAGTTCGTCTTATAAAAGAAGACGGCGAGCAGCAGGTCCTTTGGACTTCAGAAGCTCTTTCCCTTGCACGTGAACAGGGTCTTGATCTGGTTGAGGTTGCGCCGCAGGCAAACCCACCGGTTGTCAAGATTATGAATTACGGAAAGTTCAAGTTTGAAAACGAGAAGAAGGGTAAGGAATCCAAAAAAAAACAGAAGCTGCTTAAATTAAAAGAAATTCGAATGCAGCCTAAAATAGATGATCACGACTTGGATTTTAAATCAAAACACGTTAAAGGGTTTCTTAACGAGGGCAACAAGGTAAAGGTTACAATACGTTTCAGAGGCCGGGAGCTTGCGCATACCGAGCTTGGGAAAGTTGTTCTTGATGATGTATTGGCGCGAATCGAAGGTGAATATGTGCTTGATAAACCGCCGACAATGGAAGGTAAGTTTATGTCGATGATTTTAAGTCCCAAGCTTAAAAAACAAGTGCAGGCAGGCGAAATTGTTGTTGAACGAGTTTAGGTTTTTCGGGTAATAGCTTTCCGCAGAATGATATCGGTATTATCAACTAAGCCGGTTTAAAAGTGGATTCGTAAAGAGTAAATGAGCCGCTTATTGACGTATATGAGGTCAAAAAAGGCGGTAGAGATATAGAGGAGTTGTTTTATGCCTAAAATGAAAACAAGGAAAAGCGCCGCAAAACGTTTTTCCTTTACCGGAACGGGGAAGGTTAAATATAAAAAACAGAATCTTCGCCACATTCTTACAAAAAAGACGGCCAAACGCAAGAGGAATCTTCGTCATACAGGGATTTTAGCATCGGTAAATGTGCCGGTGGTCAGAAAAAAACTCTTGCCTTACGGATGATGAGTATACTTTTTTGTGGCATTGCAGGATTTTCTCTTCGCGGGGTGCGAAGAGAAAATCGGGATCCGGTATAAGCGAAACTGAAGGCTTTAGGGGTAAATAGCTTCCCCTTCCCTATCCGCCCGAGCAATGATCGAGTTTATGGTTGACCATGTCAGCCAGAATTACAATTTGTAAATTATGATTTTAAGGAGAAAGATATGTCAAGAGCTGTTGACGGTTCTAAAAGAAAAGAACATAGAAAAAAAATTCTAAAACAGGCGAAGGGCTACTGGGGACGCCGCCATTCAAACTACAAGACCGCAAAAGATGCGGTTGCCAAGGCCCTGTTTTATGCTTACCGTGATCGCCGAGACCGTAAAGCGGATTTCCGTAAGATTTGGATTATCAGAATTAATGCGGCAAGCCGCGAACTTGGACTTTCCTATTCGCGTTTGATTGCCGGTCTTAGTAAAGCAGGAATTGAGATTAACAGAAAAGCGCTTGCCATTCTTGCTATCGAAGATGCCGAAGCGTTCAAGCTTGTCGCGGAGAAAGCAAAACACGCATTGGGGGCATAAATGATATCCATTGGACAAATCCGGCTTTTAGAGTCACGGGTAATCAAGGCCATTGAATATGTCGATCGAGTCACAGAAGAGAATACCTTATTAAAAAACAAGCTGGATTCTTGCCAAAAAAGAATTGACGAACTGGAAGTGAATATTCAACGTTTCAAAGAAGATCAAGGTAAGATTGAGGAAGGTATCATTTCTGCACTTGATCGCCTTAACCAATTTGAAGATGATATGGATAAAGGCATTTCCATGGCAAAAGCTGACGCGCAAATAGTTCCACAGAGGGAAGAAACAGTGCCTGTGGATCATCAAAGTGAATCGGAAATTGAAGTTGAGGAAAAAACCGAGATTTTTGTGCCTGAGGATGCGATTGAGCCAACGCAAAGCGATTCACCGGAGCTTGGTATTTTTTAAGGTATGGCAGAATCCGCTGTCCTTCGTGTTGATTTGCTGGGGACATCTTTTTCCTTGACCGTTGAAGGAGATCAGTCCTACCTCCAGGCTATTTACGGTCGTTACCGTACCTTGCTTGAAAATACAAAAAAAAATACCGGAGTTGAAGATCCGCTTAAACTTGCTATTTTAACCGGCTTGCAGCTTTGTGATGATGTTGAAAAGTTACGCTCATGGAAAAATAGTGACACAGCCACTCTTGAATCCATGCAGACAGAAAAATGCCTTCTGGATTTAATTGAAAAAATAGAAAAAGCGCTTCCCCTTGATGAAACTCTTGTTCCCGGTATTCAGGGGCAATAATATGAATGCTATCTATTTGTTAAAAAACGAAATCAAACATTATGACTGGGGTTCGACTGCATGGATACCTGAATTATTAGACCAAAGCAACGAAAAAGGCGAGCCTTATGCCGAGCTTTGGATGGGAGTACATCCTTCAGGTATGTCTCTTGCCGATGGCAGAGATTCTACTATCGCATTAAAAACATTAATTGAGAGCAATAAACAATTTTTTTTAGGCCGGCAGGTTAAAAATAAATTCAACGGTTTACCGTATTTATTTAAACTGCTTGCAGCCGAAAAGCCGCTTTCCATACAGGCCCATCCGAACCTTGAGCAGGCAAAGCGGGGTTTTGAGAGGGAAAACGAGCGCGCTATGACGCTTGATAATCCATCGCGTAACTACAAAGATGCAAATCATAAACCGGAGATTATATGCGCGTTAAGTCCTTTCCGCGCTATGTGTGGTTTTCGAACAATACCGGATATTATTTCACTCTTAAAAAAATTCAATTGTCCGGTAGTTTTGCCTTTAATCAAGATATTCGATACCGATAAGAATACCAATGCTCAATCAGAGAGTTCAGCAGGCAGAAGCATTGGGGATTCTGAAAATCTCTACAAACGTTTTTTAACAAAGCTTTTCTCACTATCTCTTGATGATCGAAACAAGATATCAGATTATATCAAAAATCACAGCATCGCTCTTAAAGAACAAGCGCCCGAATTCAATCGGGAATGGGATATGCTCGTTCTTTTTAACCGGTACTATGACTCTGATCCGGCAGTGCTGTCACCGCTCTATCTGAATGTGCTTGACCTGAAGCCCGGCGAATCTGTTTTCCTTCCGGCGGGTGTTTTACACGCATATATCTCCGGTTTCGGCGTTGAGTTAATGGCGAACTCGGATAATGTGCTGCGCGGCGGTCTTACTCATAAATATATCGATAGCACTGAATTGCTTTCGATTTTGAATTTGGAACCTTTTTTACCGCGAATATTCAAACCGAATAACGACAGCTATTTTGAATATCCGACTGAGGCTTCCGAATTTTCTCTTGTGTGTATGAAAAGCGATGAACGATCAATCGAAAAAAAATGTGATATAGCAGGCCCCACAATAATCATTGTTGTTGAGGGGGAGCTTGTGATTCGATTTAAAAACGGGGAAGACCCGCTTAAAGTAAAAAAAGGCCGGAGTATATTTATTGCGGCGGAATTAAATCGGGATGACTTTTCTTTAACGGGGTCTTATACATTTTATGCAGCGCATTGTGTTTGCCCCCAAAATGAGGGGTGACTGTGGGTCTGAACTTTGGGGTAGAGGAATTGCTGATAATTCCAATACCCTATTATCCCGAACCTTAAACCCTTCTTTAATAAGAATCGCTGTTGCTTTGCCCGGATCAGATCAAAACGTTCACTTGATTTTTTCAAAAAATATAGTATAATTCGGAGTATATCATTTTTGTATTTAAGGAGAGAAGTTATGGCGTATAAAATTACCGAGGAATGTGTAAATTGCGGTGCGTGTGAAAGTCAATGCCCAAGTGAGGCGATTTCCGAAAAAGACGGTACCCGTTGGATTGACCCCGAAAAATGCGTTGATTGCGGCAGCTGTGTTGATGAATGTCCGGTCGGCGCTATTATCGCGGCATAAACCATACGTACGCATTTCATAAGATGACCGGGGCACTTGTTCCGGTCGTTTTTTTGGTATTTTGTCTTTCGGCGGTCGCGCAAAGCAATGCGGAATTGCCGCTGATAAAACAGTTAAACCCGGACGATGTTTTATTCAAACAGTATATAGCCGATGTTGAGGCCGGACGTAAATCGGTTTTTTCCCGGTATCCTGCTAAAACAGCAGAAGACTTGGCACAAGAACTAAATATCTATACTTACAAGCCGGCACAAAATGACCAGCTCTTCCTTATTGCAGCTCGTTGTAATATCCCTTATGATAGCCTTGTCACGTTGAACCGCTGGGAAAGCAGGGATAGTATATCGACATCAAAACTCATGCTGATACCCTCAATTCCCGGTATTTTTATTCCTGAAAAAGCAGACTCGGATTTAGAGCGCCTCCTTGTCTCGCGCAGTGGTGCCGAGGGAGTATTGATTACTGTATATATAACGCCCGGGGAAAAAGAAAATTTCCGCTTTATCCCGGGGAGCAGCTTTACACCGAATGAACGTTTCTTTTTTTTAAACCCCGGTCTTTTCCGATTTCCCCTTAGATCTTATCATCTTACCAGCCCCTTCGGTATAAGGGTGAGCCCCATAAGTGGGCGAAGCACCTTGCATGGCGGCCTTGATCTCGCCGCCTCGCAAGGAAGCGATGTTTTTGCAGTCAGCGATGGTGTTGTAATCGAGACCGGCGCAAGTCCGGTCTATGGCAACTATATCATCATGAGCCATAAAGGAAACTGGACCAGCCTCTACGGACACCTGTCTGCTGTTGAAGTGCGCTTGCGTCAAAATGTAAAATCGGGTATAATAATCGGAAAAGTAGGGAATACAGGGCAGTCAACAGGGCCTCACCTGCATTTTGAACTAAGACAAAACGGAACACCACAAGACCCTGCACATTTATTACGACAACAATAAATGCCGTGGATTGTATCAGAGGGGGAGCAGATGAGTATGTTTAGAGCCGCATTAGCTGTTAATCATAAGCGTGTCTCGGAGCCCGGTTCCCCCTGTCTCCGACCTCCCCGCCGTTCTGTGGTCGCTGCAACTTCCGCTGTCCCCCATCGTTTTCCCCGCGCCTTTTTTATTGTGCCAACAGCGTTTTTAATGCTGACAAACCCGCTTGATGCGGAAGATATCAATGTGCATATCGTTGATATTATTGATGTTTCAAAAGAAACAGTACAGGGAAATTCCGTGCAGTTAAGTTATAACGACGCAGTATCTATTACACTGGATCCGGATATACGATTTATACAAGGTATCGAATTAGAATTAAACGCACCTCAGATTTTTTTGAATAATCAGGGAAGCCTTGCCGCAGTGATCTACTCAAAGCCTGATAAAACGCCGGTAAAAGGCAGCTCGGAATTATCTGTAACCCAGATCAATATGAATGCGCTTGAAAATAAGATCCAGACGATTTATAAGATACCGGTAAAAAAAAACCATAATTTAAAGAGTACGCCTTATGCGATTGTGTTATCCTCTATTGTTGATCCGCAGAATTTCCCGGTTGTTTTTAGAATCATACCGATAATCCGGGAGATGAATGAGGAACTGCGGAATATGCGCTTCCAGCTTACGGTAAAACCTATTTTAAGCAACGAGGGCGCGGTAAAAATAAATATCCGTTATCCGCCGACCTTGCAGAATAAACCATATACGACCCTGATTGATGATACAGTTATTGAACATCCCGAAGAGGAACGCTTCCTGAAAGAAGGTGAACATCATTTAATGCTTATCTCTAACGATTACCGGAATGAAAGCAGGCGCTTCATTCTTGAGCGCGGCAAGACAATGGAGATTAATCTTAGCTTGCAGGATTTAACGCCGCTTATCTTTTTTGAAACTCCGGATAACGCAAAAATATTTCTTGATAATATTGCTTTTTCTGCCTCGACAAATCCGAAACCCATTGAAGCCGGTCCCCATGAAATTAAGATTCAGGTAAGCGATTATACGATAATAAAGTCTGTTTATATACGCAAGGGTAAGACATACCGCATATCATTTACGGTTAATCTTGATGTATCCGAAGAAGATTAAAACGTTAATGATATATCTTATATTGCAACGCAGCACACACCTGCGATGATACACACGACACCGACTATTTTCATTATTCCGATTTTTTCATGCAGAAATTTATATGAAACAATCATTGTCCAAATATAGCAGCTTCCGCCAAGCGGAATAAGTACCGAATAGGCAACTCGTTGTAAAAGCCATATATTAAGAGCCGCAGATATTACATATAAAATTCCGCCGAAATACAAAAATTTATTTTTCAATATACTTAAAACAGAAGCGCCGCCGGATGCTTTTTTTATGCAGAAACTCGCGCACGCGGAAATAAATGCCATAAACACGTCGTGGGGGTGGCGGAGGCCACCGCAATGAAGTGAGCAAAGCGAACGAGTGAGGAGGCCGGAGCCAGGGGGAGCAGTAAAAATAAAATTTTTATTATGCTGTTTTTACTTTTACTATTGAAAGATCTGCTCCCCCTTAAAATGGGCTTAGGGATAAAAGGGGCAATAGGGTATGGCTCTGATAGCAATCCTCTACCTGCTGCTCATAACCCTATCCCGCCGGATGTCTTAACGTCCAATTTCATATAAGGCCCGTGTGAGAGCTTCAATCTCTTCCGGTGTGTTATAAAATGCTATTGACGGGCGTACTGTTCCTTCAAGGCCGAAAAAGCGATGGGCTGGTTGGGCGCAGTGGTGACCGGCGCGGACGGCGATGCCCTTCGAGTTGAGATAACGACCGACTTCTTCATTGGAATGTCCGTCGAGTACAAATGACAAAACGCTTGCCTTCTCTGCTGCTGTTCCGATCAGGGTGAGGCCGGGAATCTTTGCAAGTTCTGTCATACCGTATTGCAGGAGGCTATGTTCCCAGATGCTGATATTTTCCATACCGATCTCATTGACATAGTCTAAGGCAGCGCCAAGGCCAATGGCGTCGGCAATGTTACCGGTACCGGCCTCAAATTTATTCGGCGGTTTTTGGTAGAGTGTGCGTTCAAAAGTTACATCGGCTATCATATTGCCGCCGCCCTGATACGGACGGGCTGCTTCCAGCAGTTCGCGTTTTGCGTATAAAACGCCGATTCCGGTAGGGCCAAAAATCTTGTGACCGGAAAACACAAAAAAATCAGCGTCAAGGCTGCTCATGTTGACGGGTATATGAGAGACTGCTTGTGCTCCGTCTATCATGATTTTTACTCCGTGTTTGTGGGCTATCTGCGTCATCTCCTCGACCGGGGTAATCGTTCCAAGTGCATTTGAAACATAGCTTGCCGATACAAACTTGGTGTGTCTGTTAAACAGCCGCTCGTATTCACTTATTATGATTTGTCCTGTTTGATCAATCGGCGCAACGCGGATGAGGGCGCCGGTTTCCTGTGCGATAAGCTGCCAGGGTACGATATTCGCATGATGTTCCAGTACGGTAAGAATTATCTCATCACCCGGCTGTAAATACTGTTTAACGTAGGCATGAGCGGCAAGGTTGACAGCTTCGGTCGTACCGCGCGTATACACGATGGTATCCGGTGACGGCGCGCCGATGAAACGGGCTGTTTTTGAGCGGGCAGCTTCATAGGCATCGGTAGCCCGTGCGGCCAATTCATGAGCGCCCCGGTGTATATTGGAATTCTCGTGTTCATAAAAATAGACCAGACGCTCAATGACCTGCCGGGGACGCTGAGTTGTGGCTGCGTTGTCAAGCCAGATAAGATCCTTCCCGTTTATCTTTTCAGTGAGGATGGGAAAGTCTTTCCGTATTGAGTTGAGGTCGCGGGAACCGACAAAAGATGTACTTTGTTTGCGCGAAAAACTCGGAGGGAGGAACGCGTTGTTTTTATACCCGGTGTTTCCCCGTTCATCATCTGTGCTGTCCTTTGCCAATACGACCGGCGAATACAGATTCGCGCCGGTTGCCGCTTCCCTGCTCCGCGTCTTGCTGTTCGCAGAAAATTCGGGGAAACAGTTCTGTGCTAAAAACGACAGTTCCTCCGCATCCGGCAAGCCCCACGCCGAAGGCTCACTGCGGAGGCTAGTTGTAATCATAGTAGTCACCCACTTCCACATCTTCCAAAACTGCGAGGGCATCGTCGGCAAGTATGGCGGCGGAGCAGTAAACCGAGAGTAAATATGAGGCTATGCCATTATCGTCAACACCCCGGAAACGTACTGAAAGTCCGCGGGACGCTTCGCCGGGTACATTCGCCTGGTACAGGCCAATAACGCCGCGTTTTGCCTCGCCGGTACGCACTAAAAGAATATTTGTTTTACCGGTCTTTGCCTTGGGATTTTTAAGTCCGTCAACAAAAAGCTTGTCTGTCGGAATGATGGGTACGCCCCGCCATGCAATAAACGGCGCGCCGGAGATATTCACTGTTGCCGGCGGTACACCGCGTCGTGTGCACTCACGCTCAAAGGCAGCCAGCGCGCGCGGGTGCGCGAGAAAAAATGACGGCTCTTTCCACACTTTGCTTAAAAGCTCGTCAAGATCGTCGGGCATGGGGCGCCCGTAACGTGCTTGTACCCGAAACGAATCGGAGACATTTTTTAAAAGGCCGTAGTCATCACTATTGATGATTTGGCTTTCCTGTCTCTCTTTGAGGCTTTCAACAGCAAGGGAGAGTTGTTCCTTGGTCTGATCAAACGGCGAACTGTAGACATCCTGAATCTTTGTATCCACATTGATAATCGTGGAAATCGAATTGAGTCGGTATTCACGCGGTTTGGTTTCGTACTCTACACAGCCCTGCGGAATCACGATTTTTTTGGGATCTTGACTGCACAGTACGTCAAGCGGCGTTTCGCCTTCAAGAACTTTGTTAACCCGATAAATACCCGCTTCAAGACCCTTGAATTCCAGCATTTTTGTCAGCCACTTCGGCGTTAACGCCCCGTATTGGGGCGCGGTTTTTGTTACATCGGCAAGCTGATATGCTGCCTCTCGTCCCAACACATTTTCTTTTTCCGCCATACAACACTCCTTTGTAGTATTTCTCTATCAATATTTAATATTGAGGTAAACGCGGGTCTACCTCTTTTGCCCAAGCATTGATACCATCCTGTAGATTAAACATACGGCCTTTGTATCCTGCTTCCTGTAATTCACGTATCGCGTAGATACTCCGCTGCCCGATTTTACATAAAAACACCGCGTCAATTGACGGGTCAAACTCGTCAATGCGCCGTATCATCTGTCCCAAGGGGATTACTTTTGCGTTCGGGAAGCCAACGATTGCCCGTTCGTGCGGTTCCCGGGTATCTATAATTTGTATCGGGCTGCCCGAATCAATCCGTGCCTTTAATTCTTTTGCACTGATACTTTCCACAGGCACTTGAGTTTCCTGTTTTTTGAGCCCGCAGAACTGTTCATAATCAATCAACTCGTGTATTGTCGGCTGCTTGCCGCAGATCGGACAATGCGGGTCTTTTTCCAGCTTAAGCTCCCGAAAGCTCATCTTCCAGGCATCAAACAAAAGCAATCGCCCGATTAAGGGGGCTGCGGGATTAACGGAATCGGGGGCGCTGTTTTGAACAATCAGCTTGATAACTTCGTTCGCCTGTATACAGCCCACAATACCCGGCAGAACCCCGAGGACACCGCCTTCGGAACAGGAAGGCACAAGGCCGGGCGGCGGGGGCTCAGGATAGAGACAACGATAACACGGCCCCTCTTTCGCATAAAACACCGAGGCCTGACCTTCGAACTGAAATATCGATCCGTACACATTTGGTATACCCAACAATACACAGGCATCATTGACAAGATAGCGCGTCTGATAATTATCCGTGCCGTCTGCAACAATATCGTAATCCTGTAAAATGTCCAGTGCGTTAGCGCTGTTTAACATCGTATTATGTGTTATCACCTTGACAAGCGGATTAATGCTTTTAATCCTGTCCTGCGCTGAGGCGACTTTCGGACGTCCCAGATCACGGGTTGAGTGAATAATCTGCCTCTGTAAGTTTGATTCCTCGACAAAGTCAAAATCAACCAGCCCTATGGTGCCAACGCCGGCAGCGGCAAGGTACAAGGCAAGCGGCGCACCAAGCCCGCCGGTGCCGACAATAAGCACCCGTGCCGCTTTAAGTCGCTTCTGCCCTTCAATACCAACCTCAGGCAGCAAGAGGTGACGACTGTAACGTCCGATTTCTTCATTCGTCAGGTTCATACCCGTTAAATCTCTCATATTAACCGCGTCTGCCACCCGCTATTGCCGGTACTATCATTATTGATTCATTACCCGTGAGTTTTGTGGATAGCCCCTGAAGATTTTTGATATTGGTATCCCCGATAAAAATATTGATAAATGAACGAAGCTCCGGCGGGACTTGCCCGTCATCCTGATAGAGATGCTTCCTGATAGCCGGATATGTGTCGGCAAAGCTGTTTATCGCCTCCCCAACCGTGGCCCCCTCGGCGCTTATTTCCGACTGCCTGTCCGTAAATACCCGCAATGCTGTTGGTATATAAATTTTAACCGCCATTTTTTACCTCTTCTTTTCTGAATTCAATTCGATCTTCTGTTAATTCCCAGCTTGTCAATTGTATTGCTTTCCCTTTTTCAACGCTTACGATGATGTATGAATAAAAGGGCAGAGCATGCTCCCTGTCATAATCGGACGGAACAGCCGGATGATCGGGATGAGAGTGATAAAAAGCTATAAGGTCTTTACCCTGTTTCCTTGCCTTCTGTTCTGCGTCCTTTATATCTTCCGCCGTGATTTCAAAACGATGATAGCGCTGGGAGTTTTCCCGTGCGTTATCGACCGTGATAAGACTTTCAGCGCTTTTACTTCCATCGAATTCCAATTTTCCCAAAATAATCCCGCAACATTCGTCAGGATATGCCTTTTCCGCTTCCGTCATAATAGAGAGCTGCAATGCTGAGCTTAGTTTTATCATATTCCCGCCGTCCAAAAATCATCCGATATATATCGTGAGCCTGAATCACAAAGCATGGTTACGATAGTTGAGCCTGAGGGCAGTCTCTCTGCCAGTTTTAACGCGGCAGCCACATTCGCGCCGCTTGATATACCCACAAAAAGTCCTTCCTCGCGGGCCAGACGGCGCGTCTGCTCGTACGCATCTTCAGTACTTAGTTCGATAAAACCATCGGGAAGGCGTTCATCATAAAAACCTGTATGTGTTACGCTTGCCATATGTTTAGTCCCCTCAATACCATGAAACGGTGAGTCTGCCTGCATCGCGTAGGATTTTATCGTCGGTGAAAGTTCCCTCAGCTTTTTGCTGATACCGGTAAAAGTCCCGGATGTCCCCAGTCCGCTTACAAAATGGGTAATCTCTCCCTTTGTTTGCTCCCAAATCTCAATCGCCGTTGTGTTATAATGAGCACGCCAGTTTTCCTCGTTATTGTACTGGTCTGCGAAAAACCACCGCTCAGGATCCTGTTCCACGACTTTGCATGCTGCAAAATAAGCACCATCGGAGCTTTCCAGCGGGTCTGTTTCGATAATTTTCGCACCGAAACTACTGATCATACGCTTGCGCTCGCGACTCGCATTCGCCGGAAGATACAAAACAACCGGAAAACCCAAAGCCGCCCCAAACATCGCGTAGGCAATCCCTGAATTCCCGCTTGTCGCATCGATAATGGTCTTTCCTTCGCGTAGATTTCCCCGTTTTATGCCGTCCAGGAGCATTGACTTAACCGCCCTGTCCTTTACCGAACCGCTCGGGTTGAGAAATTCAGCCTTCGCAAAGAGTTTTATCCCGTTCAAAGCGCGGGAAGTCTTCGGTAACTCAACAAGGGCTGTGTTCCCGACTAAATCTAAAATCCCCATATTATGCATAGTCTTTAATTATATCCTAAAACATAGTAACATTATAATATTACTATGAATTGGTCAAGGTATCAAGGCCCTATGTGTCAAGGCCCTATGATTGAAAACCCGTTTAAACAATAGTAGTATGCTCATATAAAGGTGATGAAACGGTGAGTGACGATAAAACAAGCGAAAACAAAGGCCAATTCTACGAATTTAAATTCAAAAAATATTTGGACAACAGCGGAATTTCTTTTTTGTACATCGATCAGGATTATGGGTCACAAGCAGCCAACTTCGCCAATAGTGATATAAAGCGCCCTGATTTTTTAATTTACCTTCACTGTATCGGCCATATTTTCATTGATGTAAAATCAAGGACTAAAATTCCTTATGAACATGAAAACCAGGATAGCACGTTTTATCTAAGCGCAAATGAAATTGATTCTTTATTTTTGGTCCAGTCATCCATGTTTTTGCCCCTATGGATCGCCTTTGTGGAAATCGATAAGGATATAAAATTCTCACAGGATATTAGAAAAATAATAAATAATCACGAAACATTAGAGCCGGTATTTTACCTTGTTCCCATAACAACCATAAAAAATTATAAAGATAGAATACAAAAATCAATAAAAAAACAGTCTGATGTGCAGGAAATATTCAAACATCTTTTTGTCAGAATACCCATGCAATACTGCAAAAAACTAACGGAAGACAGCAGTATGTTTACCGTAAATAATACAATCAGTTTTAAAAACATTGAA
>JAITXS010000023.1 GCA_031284645.1 Spirochaetaceae bacterium
GAGCCGGGAGCTTTGCTTGGAAGTCGTCCGCTCAAAAAACACCCGGATTTCACCGGCATTCCCGAATGTCTTTGATTTCTTTTGGTGCATCAGGTAAATTGCCTCGTGGGATGCCGCGAGCGCTTCTTCGGTCAAAGAGTAGCCCGCCTTGGCAGTCATCTGGTCAAAGATTTGGCAGAGCTCTTCCGCCGTGTAATCGGGCAGGTGGATAAAGTGCTTAAAGCGCCGCCTCATGCCCGGGTTTATCTTGTCAAGAAAATTTTTCATCTCGTCGGGATAGCCCGCCGCCACGCCGACAAACTTGGTGCGGTCGTCCTCAAGATGCTTCATCAGGGTTACCGCCGCTTCCTCCGCAAAGGAATCCATTGCGCCCCGCTCGTTGGCAAGGGTGTAGGCTTCATCCACAAAGAGTATGCCACCCATCGCTTCCTCGCATTTCGCGTTCACATTGTCCTTGGACTGGCCAAGGTAGGAGCCTTTTAAGCCGTTCCCGTCGGTCTCTACAACCTTGTCGGAAGGCAGCAGCCCGACAGCCTTGAAGAGCGCCCCCAGGGTGCGGACAATGGTGGTCTTGCCCGTGCCCGGATTGCCGGTGATCACAATATTGTTGCCCTCGCCGGATGCTCTGGTTCCGTCCTTCTCCTCGATTTCCTTTTGGATTTGAATTTTGTTGGCGATGTCCCGCACCGCCTTCTTCACATCCGCAAGGCCAATCATGCCGTCCAGCTCCGCCAGTATTTCGTCCACGCTGCGTTTTTTTGTTTTCAGGGGCAGGTCTTCTTCAAATATTTTTTTGAAATCCTCGTCGGTGAGGGAGCTTAACGCGCCGATCCGTTCCGCCTGGCTTTTCAGGATGGCGGGGACAATGTCCTTCTCGATAAGCCAGCCGTTTTTATACGCGCACTGGGGGTCGTGCTTCCGTTCCTGTATGCAGCCGGCAAAAAGGTCTGCGAGGGCCGGTTCGTACGTGAAGCCGTATTCCCGGAGCTGCTTCTCCAGAATGAGGGCAAGCTCTTCGCCGGTCTGATCGGGGAAGTCAAAGAAGTTGTTTACCCGCCGGTTATCTTCGGGGTTCTTTTTGAAGAATTCTTCCAGCGGTTCCCGCAGGCCCAGCAAAATGCAGATGCGGTGCGGGGATGATTTGCTCAGGCCCAGGAGCAATTCGTGCAGGAAAGCGGTATCCTCGTGTGCCTCGTCGATGACCAGGGCCGCAGGTTTATTGTCGGCGAGGAACGTCTCGATGGCGAATTCGTCCTTATACTGCCGGGAAAGGGCCTTCGCGCTTATCTGGGTGATCCGGTCCGATTCAAGGCACCTCTCGGTTTTCAGCTCGCTGACAAAACTTGAAGCCACCAGGGTTTTCCCCGTGCCGGTATTTCCCCGGAACATAAATATGCTTGCCCCCTGGACGCCGCCTATACCCCGCTTGATCCGTTCCCTCTGGATTTTGATGAGGTTTTTCTGTTTCCCCAATTCCTGCCGGATGGCCTCAAGGCCGATGTAATCGGCGGGCTGGGGTTTCCCGGAAGCGTCTGCCGAAGCCGCCTGCGCCGTTGAAGGGGCCGCGGCAGGCACAGGCTTGGCCGCTTCGGGCATGATGCTTCCGCAGAAACGGCAGTATTTGGCGGTCGGGCGGTTTTCTTTTTGGCAGGAGGAGCAGAGATTCAAATCAATCGCCGTAACATTTTTATTTTTCTGCGAGAGATTTTTTTGTATTGTATCTGATTCTTGTTGATTATTTGATGGCATACAATACCTTACTCAATTCTTATAAGAGGCTTATCATCTTTAAATATTTTAATATAACCATCAGTTGATACTTTTATACCAATACCATACTTAGATATTTCTAATGCAGCCGCATTTCGTCCTCCGCTACTACTACCACCTTTAATACTAATAATATCGCCGATATTTAATACTTTACCATTCGTATTGATAATAAAACTCCCATCGATACTTGCTAATTCTTTCCGCTTATAACGACCAATTGCATTAAAATTCAGTTTACTATTTTTATTATTTTTATTTAAAAAGAAAAAATTCTGTTTCTCTCGATATTCGGAACTATTTTTTATATCTTCGGACACCAAGCTTTTAACGTCTTCTTCGTGTTCAACTTTTATAATACCAATAATGCAACCGGTTTTTGCAAATGAAACATCAAGACAAGTTTGATATATTCTTCTTATCAATATATCGTTTTTTTCTATCGGTTTTTTATGTATCAATGAGATTTGATCTGCTAGTATTTCAGCTACATCAATATATTGTATCCATTGCTTGGCTTTCTTTACATACTTTAATTCTCTATCGGATATTAACAATATATCACCTAGATTTGTAAGGATCATTATCTTTTGTGTATTGGGAATAGCCTCCTCTGCTGTAGAACTGAATCTATAAGGTAACATCGAATCAGCATAAAATTTGTCATATTGTTTATAATCAATGATATTACCATTGATGTCAATTATTATAAAACTATTTAAACCATCCGCCACCGGAGCCATATAATCTTCTCGAAGTATTTTAAATAAATTGAGCGTGTTTGGCGCGTCTTTTGGATCAGTGTCTACAATAATACCGTATGATACTTTTTTGCCTTCGTGTGTCTTATTTCTCCAATACTCAAGTCCCTCAATAATATTTTTCGCTATATCTGAATTTGTTATTTCCTCCAGTTCTAGAAAGTTTTTTACAATAATTTTATTAAAAAACGTTTCTGTTATAGATTCAATTGTGGACTTAATAGAGTCGGTTTCTGCTATAGTAAGATATGGAGCTATCTTTTCCTTAACTTCTGAGATTATTTTTTTAGCATTTATCGTGCGGTTTTTTTCTCGCCTGAAAGGTTTGCTAATCTCTTTCTTAACTTCTAATGTTACATTATCAAGATTTTCTTCCCCTTCTATGCGGGGGAAAAAATTTTTACAATATCTTGCAATAATACCATCAATTTCATCGTTATTCATAATTCCGTCCTTGTTGTTATCTGACATTATTTTCTCCTATTCGTATTTTTTTGCGGTTCTGTAGTCCGCATCGGCCTTATCCTGCATACCCAAACTTTTATATGAATGTCCGCGGTTGTTGTAATAACGTGCTTTATCCTTTTCTTCTTTTCCATGCTCAATTGCCATGGAGTAAAAAGTTATCGCTTCTTTGTGTTTGCCAAGGCATGATAAAGCATACCCTTTACTATTCAGAAGATACGGATCATCGGGATATAATTGCAATCCTCTGTTACAGCAGGAGAGAGCTTGATCATACTTTTTTATCTGTATATATGAAAAGCTACAACTTTGGTAATACCAGGTTACATTAGGATTACGCTCTATGGCATCTTCATAATACTCCACGGCATCTTCATAGTTTTCTTGGCATTGCAAGGTATATGCCATCTTCGCCCGATAATAATCATAAGAACCCGAAAGCCCTTCCATATTGTTTGCCTTGATAAAAAACAGGATCCGGCGGGCGGTTTCCCAATCTTCCTTGTCATAAAAATGCTCCCATGTATACTTCACCAATTTGTTCATTTCGGGAATCTTGTTTTGCTGTTTTAGGTTGTTTATCAACTGCCAGAGTTGTTTGCCGTCTATACATTTTAGGAGATACTCTCCGTCATAGTATTCAACTTCACGGGGTGTGGTTTTTAGCGTTTTTACATTGAAACTGATAAAGTTAGTACCGTCAAAGCAAACGAGACAGTTACTATATATAAAAGGATAAAAATAATAAAAAGAATAACCGTCATCATCATACTTTTCTGCAAAGTCTCTAATATACAGAACTGTGTCGCAAATTTTTCCTTTTGGATTTAGTATTTCATATTTATTTCCATTCTTTTTTATTTTGCATTGGAGAACAAATTTATCCAAGGATGCATCTTCTTTATGATATAACTCATATATTCCGCCTTTCTCACAGAGGTAGAAATCACCGGACTCAAAGTTCTCCTGCATGGTATTATACAGACAGGGCATGATAAGCTCTCCTGTTCTGGCGTTGATTATCCCCCATTTTCCGTCTTTTTTTACACATGCCCAAACGCGGTGATGGTCATCTTTAGAAGAAGAGCGTAGGCCTTTAAAAGCATCATATCCGGCATCAATTATTACAGAACCATTCGGAGCAACAACCCCATAGACACCATTTTTTTCAACCACAAGCAGATCGGTAATATCAGCCTTATAATAATTATAATCATAATAGTGATGCCGATAATTTCTTCCATAATAGGGAGTTTTTTCCATTACCTTGCCTTCGCTGTTACAAATATACATCTGGTCATTATTCCACATCCAGACATAGTTTTGTCCATCAAAATAATATACCTCGAAGTCTTTGGCTTCTTTAAGAACCTGAAAATCTTTTGATAATAATTTACATGTCTGCATTTCAGGTTGGATAACATCAAAGGGTTTGCCTGGTGCAGAGTATTTTTTTAGATAATAACCATTGTAAAGAATATCACCCTTTTCAGTTATTATTTGATACTCTGATTTATATTCATCAAGCCTTACCAGCACTTGATATAATCCCCGCTCTTCATCAAAAACCTCAATTTCATCTATATACGTAAACGGTATTATAACCGAACCGTCTCTTTTAATGACGCCCCATTTGCCATTTTTTTTGACAATAAAGCTATCCGTTATTGATCCCCAAGTGGCCACCTTTTCCCATATTGGCTGTAAAAGCACCGCGCCGTGAACAGGATCCTTGCACCCCCATAATGCTTCACCGTCCTCCTGTTCTTCAGAATAAACTTCATAGCGCTGTATATCCTTCTTCTCCAGAAACAAGGTAAAATACTTCCACTTTCCCCAGGCAATTAACTTATATTCCTGATTCTTCAGCTTATACAGCCACAGATCCATATCCAGTCCCGTCATGTTCTCGATCCATGCGGAGAGCACACCACTTTTGCGTTCGATAAAAAGCAGCACCCGTTCCTTAAGATACTCCGGCAGATTGTATAACTGCTCCAGAGTTTTCAGTTTTATAGCATTGTTGATACCGTCTTGGAAGGGGGCGATCTCGTTTCCGTCCAAGGCAACAAGAATCCGAGGGGCTAGCTTAAAGTCGCTGTCGTCGGTTTCGGCGATTTCCTGTACCTTTTTACCTATGCCCCCCAAACCGATTACCTCAAGATAGGTATAGAAAGAAGTCTCCCACAGCCATGGCGTTACCGCCTCCGGGTTAGTTACCAGCAGGGACTGAAAGTCCTGAAGGGACGCAATGGTGTGTCCATCGTCTACGGCAAAGGGAAGATTCGGACAGAGTGAATAGGCAACGTGAGTCAGGCCCAGATCCAATTCATTTTTTGCGCTGTAATCATCAATAATGTCCAGCATTTTTTCGGCAGCCTGTTGATCAATTTTGATAAGATACGCCACCAATTTGCCCTTGTAAATGAGGTTCTTTCCCTCGTCGGGATGGGCGATAAGCGCCTGGGCAATTTCTTTGTACGAGCCGCATCGCTCCCCGGCAATTTCCAGGGTGGGCAAATCCCGAACCTGGCTAAATACTTCTACCGTTTCTCCGGCAAGGAAGCGGCTAACTTCCTTGTGCCCCCATCGTTTGTCATGGCGGACCGTCATAAGCCCCCGGATGAGCTGCTGCGTCCGTCCGCTTAATTCGGGGCTGCGGCTCAGGAGCAAATCCGCCGTCCTGCCCTGCATGGTGTCCAGCGCAATTTGCCCGGGATACAGAGCCTGCCCCTTTTCATTGACAAAGGGTTCCTTGCCGGTAAGCAATTCCCAGAGAGTAACCCCCAATGAATAATAATCCCATTCGGGGCCGATCACCCCGCTGTAGGCTTCCGGGGCGGCATACCCGTCGGTGCGGGCGTTGGTTTGGGTCATGTGCTTGCTCATCCCGGCGTCGATGTCAAAGGAACTGGAAATGCCGAAATCGCCCACCAGTATATCGTCACCTTCGTATTTGCCGTCATCATGCAGAACGACGTTTTTGTAAAAGAGGTTCCCCGGCTTTATGTCGCGGTGAATGATCCCCGCCTTATGGCAGGCGTCAAAGGCATTGATGACCTCTTTTACAATCTGTTCCGCCGTTGCTTCCGTTACGGGCAGGTATTTGTATTTTCCATCAGAGGTCTTTTCGTCCAGCGCGCCCCCTGCGGCGTATTCGAGGATTTCATAAAAACGGCCTTTGTAGTCGCCGTATTCAATAAGCGCGACAATATCGGGATGT
>JAITXS010000027.1 GCA_031284645.1 Spirochaetaceae bacterium
CGCCGTTAAAAGAAAGTTATGGCATGGATGTAAAACAATTCATGCTGGATTCACTCTCAAAGTGGAAGTGCCGGAAGCAGTAGAAAAAATATACTCCGGAATACCCGGATTTTATTTGAGCGGTGATCCGGTGCATTTTGCCGCATTCAAGGGTCTGTTAAATGGAGGCTGTGTGCCGGTGTGGAAATTGCAAGTGCGGGGCAAACTTTGAAAATAATTGATTATATAAATCCCTCCGGTTAATAGAGCGCAGTTAATAGATCGTGTCCGTGTTGATTTTTTACAAAATCGGATATATACTGGCAGAATATTAAAACTAAAGGAGTGCCGGTATGGATTATCAATGGAGTGAGAGCCTTGCCACAGGAAACGAACAAATAGACGAACAACACAAACAGTTATTTGAGGCGATTAACAACCTTATGAAGGCCTGCAGACAGGGACAGGGCGGTGCTGAGCTTAAGAAAAGCATAGATTTTTTAAATGATTATACGATAAAACATTTCTTTGACGAGCAAGTTATTCAGCAGAAGTATAAATACCCTGATTACGAAAACCATAAAAATATTCACGAGGGTTTTAAAGCTACGGTTCGGGATTTTTCCCATAAATTGATACTCAAGGGGGCTTCGGAAGAGCTTGCAAACGAGGTTCGTACTCAAATCGGTGATTGGCTGGTAAATCATATTAAAACTCAAGATATACGGCTAGGCATCTTTATTAAAGGAAAATAATTTTTTATATGCCCCTTTCGATTCAGTTTCCATCCTTTATTTCGCCGGAAATTATTCCCGGCCTGCCGTTCCGCTGGTACGGCCTGATGTATGTCTTTGCTTTTGCGACCGCATATTTTTTGTACCGCAGGCAAGTCCGTTCCCGCCATTTCCCGATGGACGAAGAAACTCTTTCGAGTATGTTTTTTTGGTGTATTCTTTCATTGCTTTTGGGTGCCCGGATTTTTTCGACCTTTGTCTACGAAAATCCCGCAACAAATATTTATTTACGAGAGCCCTGGCTGATTTTTTGGCCGTTTAGAAACGGGCAATTTACCGGCTTGGAGGGAATGAGTTATCACGGCGGTGTACTCGGTTGTCTTATCTGTATTATTGTTTGGTCAAAACGCAAGCATTATGATTTACGTGAAATCGGCGATATGTTTGCCTGTGCAATTCCTCTTGGTTACACGTTTGGGAGGCTGGGTAATTTTTTTAATCAGGAACTTTACGGCCGAGTAACAGACAGTCCTTTGGGGATGATATTTCCCAAAGCAAACGAATTATTCAATCCGTCTCTTGATTGGGTGCGTGAGCTTGCCGAAAAAACCGGTGTTCCTATTCCGGGCGATCCCCGTATACTGATAAACCTGCCCCGTTATCCGACCCAGCTTTTTGAGGCCTTTTTTGAGGGCATTGTGCTCTGGTTTGTTTTGTGGATGCTGCGGAAACGTAATCCGTATAAAGGTTTTTTATTCGGCGCTTATGTTTTCGGATACAGTATAATCCGTTTTATTATCGAATATTTTCGTGAACCTGATACGGATATCGGGTACCGTATTCAGCTTGGACGTTCGGTAACTCTGAGTGAAATCGGATACCTCCATCCGCTTTTGAGTTTTTCCACCGGTCAAATTCTTTCTTTGTTGATGATTTTAGCTGCCCTCATCTGGTGGATTATAGCGGCAAAACTGCCTGACAGCCAATTTGTGTATGATTATTCCCAAAAGGATGAAAACTCCGGCACCGGAAGTCCGTGCGAAGATAAAAAATCAAAAAAAAATACACGGCGGAATTTAAGGAAAAAACTCCGGTAGAGGCTCCGATTCTGCCCTGTTTAATCCGGAAATTCCTGAATTGAAACTTTTTATTATGACATGATAGGGAGAAGAATAATATTTCTTTATAAATTATGAAGCTAAACCAAAAATTTACCAATCTTAATGAGTTGTTCCCCGCTGATTTTAACGAAGAAGAAAAAGCACGGGCGCGGACTTTATTTTTAAAGTTACTTTCAAAAAAAGCACACCATTTCTATGGCGGGAAAATGCAGACTATCCCCAAATGTTCGCTCAATAGTTTTGATTGGTTTAATGTCTGGTACACGCCCGGGGTTTCTGCCATTTCCACGGCGATCCGTGAAAACAACGACAGTTCATTCGCGTTTTCCAATCGCGGGAATCTCGTTGCCGTTGTCTCGGACTCAACCCGAGTGCTCGGTGACGGTGACTGCACGGCACCCGGAGGACTTGGCGTTATGGAAGGCAAGGCAATGCTGATGAAATATCTTGGAGCTGTTGATGCTGTTTCCCTGTGTATTGATTCACGGAATAAAGACGGACAACACGATCCACAAAAAATTATCGAATTTGTTAAAATGGTTCAGAGTTCTTTCGGTGCGATCAATCTTGAAGATATAAGTCAGCCAAATTGTTTTCCGGTTCTGGACGAACTTAGGGAGAGCTGCGATATTCCTGTCTGGCATGACGATGCCCAAGGGACGGCCTGTGTGACTCTTGCCGGACTCATTAACGCACTAAAACTGGCTGGTAAAAAAATTGATGAGGTAAAAATCGTGCTTCTTGGTGCGGGTGCGGCAAACACGACGATTGCCCGCCTTATCCTTGCCGCCGGCGGGGATAAAAAGCGACTGACGGTATTTGACTCAAAAGGGAATCTGCACGCAGGCCGACGGGATATCGAAGCGGATACGCGTGAATACCGAAAATGGGAACTCTGCCGGATGAGCGATCCCGATACAGGAGAACTGTCCATAGCAGATGCGATGAAAGGTGCGGATGTGCTTATTGCGCTTTCCAAGCCCGGGCCCGATACGGTAAAACGGGAATGGATTCGTTCAATGGCACCGCGTTCCATTGTTTTTTGTTGTGCGAATCCGGTTCCGGAGATCTGGCCGTACGCAGCAAAAGAGGAAGGTGCTTTTATTGTGGCAACCGGACGCGGCGATTTTCCCAATCAGGTGAATAATTCGGTTTGTTTCCCCGGGATACTCAAAGGTGCGCTTCTTGTGCGGGCAAAAAAAATCAGCGATGGTATGATTTTAGCCTGTGCCCACTCTATCGCTTTATTTTCTGAAAAAAGGGGCATTACGCCGGATAATATTATCGCCACTATGGAAGAATCCGATCTCTTCCCGCAAGAGGCGGCTGATGTTGCTATGCAGGCGATAGAAGAAGGTCTTGCCCGTGTTACAATGAGTCGGGAAGAAGTATACGGTAAAGCGCGGGATGATATTGAGGCTGTTCACCGGCTTAGCGCTGATATGCAAAAACTCGGGCACATAAAAGCCTTCCCCCCCGAGATTATCAACGAGACGCTCCGTACAGCCATAAAAAGCGTCCGCGCACTTGATTCCACGCAGCAATTATTGTTTTAAAAGCATTGTAATAGCCATTTACATTTTGAAATGCATCAAATCAGTGGGCCTCTTGCCCCAAACGGCTGCATGGCTCAAGCAAGCCTAGCGTGCAAGTTTTTCCAAAAGCAGTGGTTTGAATTTCTTTACAGATTCAAAGTTACCGTCAAGCGCAAGAGCTGATTCACAGTCGGAAAGCGCGGCCGGATAGTCGTTTATATGGTAGTAGGCCTGTGCCCGACGAAAAAGACAATACTTTTGGTGTGGATTTATTTCCAATGAGCGGCTAAATGCCTCTATTGCTGTAAAATAATCTTTAAGGCAGGAATATACCACCCCCATATAATAGGCACAGGCATAAACTGTCGGATCTCTTTTAAGCGCTTCTTTAAAATCACTAATGGACTCTTCATATTTTGATTGTGCAAAGTTTGCCATTCCCCGGTGTTTATAAATTACCGCTTTGACTTTTTCGTCAATCTCACGTGAAAGAATTTTTGAATAAAAAGACTCGGCTTGCTCAAAAAAGCCTTTGTTATGTGCAAAAAGTGCGTTTAAAAGGAGATCGTCTACCGAACCCTGGTCAAGCGGTCGTACCGGATAGACGCTCTCTTTTTTCTTTTCCTCGTTTTCAACAAGAAAGGAGTCCATTGAATCTTCAATTTTCTGATAAAAATTGGTTCTTCGTTTTTCCAGTTGAATGTTAAGCTGCCGTTGATGGGTACGGAATTCCTGAAAAATCGTATCGGCAAGTGAAAGGCTCGCGTTAATTGCCGCTAATTTCCGCTTCATGGGTCCACCAAACGGGGTAAATTCCGCTTTATAGACAAATTCATGTTCCACTTCCGCCCATGCTTCCTGTAAAATCGTTCGAATTTGAATCTCGGCTACTTCCCCGGAAAAATCACATTCACCGGGTTTTGGGTATTTTTCGCAGATAGAATTCGGGATACGCACCAGAATATGATGGGATTCATAACCGAATTCTTTAAACGAATACCCATCGCCTTTTTTTTCCACTTCAAGAACGGTGAATGTTTCCCGAATGACTTCCTCAGCGGCATTGATATCCTCAAGAAAGGGACAAATAATACGCACACCGATTTCATCAGGAATTTTTACGATACCGCTTTGGCTTTCCCGCATATACCGTAAGTACTTTTTATAAAAACTTTTAAAACTTTTTACTCTGCTTTTTATGGTCAGATTTGACGGTAACCCGGACAAGGATTTTTCCAGAAATTTTTCTAATTCCTTACTTATCTTGACCCGCCACTCATAGTTGGCTTGGTAATCGCTCTGTAAGACAGATTGATCCGGAATAATATTTTTCATTGATGGATATCAGAATTTTATATAAAATTACAAGAGTGGCGCTTCCCTATTTTATTTTGGAAACGCCGCCTCTTGCTTTGCTCCTGGCCGAGGGCCAAGAGCTTGTTTGATTGCTCTCTTTTTTATCTTAACTATTGAGTCGCGCCGCCCTGAGCGTTGCCACCGCCTTGCTGATCAGCCATCGGATCAACAAACTGGGCCTCCGGAGCTTTTCGTGCTCCGTCAAGGTACCGAACTACCAACTCTTTACCAAAGTTTTTGGCCTCGAGTTTTGCACGATTTGCTTCACGATTATTGATAATATCCCATGTCGCTTCATCGTCAATATCACGCTCGGGTGTAAGTTGGGCTTTATCATAAATAATACGAACTTCTTTAAAATAAGCAACGAAATCACTGCCAACGAGTTCTGTATCACCGGCGTCTCTCTGAATCAAAAATCCACCGAACCTGATATAAGGAGCATAAACCGGGTAGAGCGGATAAATTCTCACGGCCCGATTACGGACATCACTGACATATTGAAGGTTATCCCAACGGAGCTGCTGCCATCCATCGTAGTTCAAAGCGCCCATATTAACAATCTTTTCCTCTCCGCTCCCGTTAATAAGGATGATCGAAAGAGTACACGGGAAATTCAAGCCGTACGCTTCTACCGCGACTGCCTTGATGGGGCCGACATTTTTTACAACGCCGTATCCGCTTTCAAACCGGGAAGTGCCGCTGGTCAAATTGGGTTTTTCTGCGGGAGCCGATAAATCCCCGCCATCACTTACTTCATCAAAGTTGTACGCCGGAATATCAAATGGGGGAACGATTTTCGCCCATGCATTGTAATTTCCCAAGGGAAAATGTACCCGCACGCCCATTACATTGGTAAACTGCTTTGACACGGCTACTTTAGCCGAACTCAAATTGTCATTGGTAACAGATTGAGATGACTGAGCGAGTCTAACCAGCCAGTTAGGAATAGCAAGAGATGTTTTCATAACTCGTTTCTGATCAGGCGTATAATTGGTACCTGCATTACTGCTAAAATCCATCAGGGTTTGCTTGTTTTGAGGAAGAATACCCTGATCCTCTTGACCTTCCAAGATGTCAGGCGTGAGTTTTGAAAAGTCTATTAAGACTGACTCATCGGCAAACGCCATGCTTGCCGCAACGATAACGCCGACAAATAATAAAATCCGCTTCATTTATGGCTCCTTTCCATTTGGACTAAAATTGCACTAAAATTTATAATAAACCGATTTCGCTTATTATATGATACAAAAAAAAACATGTCAACTCCTGTTGATAATCTCTTTTTGGAAGATTATCATCGGGATCCGGTTGCACCACAAACAGCAGGGTCTCTGACAGGGGAATACATTTTTGCCAAGAGGATATCTCTTTGTTCATAAACGTAAGTCCTTGTCCTGTTTTCCCCGCCGCTGCTCTTTCAGAACGCACCTTGCAGGAGCGCTACGGAGGTTCCGCCCCCGCACGGAACGATCCCCCCTTCCCCTACGGTTCTATTTTTACTTCCCTGCCCGCTATAAAAAAATATATCTCGTGAACGGAAAGAAAATTCCGCCGTAAATCCCGGCTTATACTCCGGAGGCTTTCCTGTATGTCCGCGCGAGGCATATAAAGCGGCCCGATGGGTATGGCTGCTTCTTCTGAAAGTCCTATAACGGCTCGTCCGTCCCGATAGAAAAAGGTTTCAAGCCGCGTCCCTCTGTCAAGGAGGGCAGCGGTATCAGGATACTCAGGCCCCAGTAGAATCTCTTCGACAAAGGCGTGTATATCCTTTTCCTCGTTCCATTTCCACGAAATAAAGCGTTCTTCAATCAGCGGCTCCCTGTTTTCTTCCGCATAAAACGTAATGGTCCGACGGGAAAGCCCTGAAATAAAGAAATCACCTATTACGATTATCGTCACAATTCCCATACAAATAATACAAAAAAAAGCTTGTTTTACTATATATCTGAAATGCCGGATTCTCCGGGCCGCAACTGCAAGCTGTTTTATCAAGGTTTGTCTTTCTACTTGTAAAATATGAAGGATTACAGGAAAGTTCATTGAAATGTTATAAATCCTCCTGATTCCTCAAAATTTGTCACAAAATCCATGACCCCCTTATATATTGAATCGGAAAACTTTTTCAAGTCCTTTTCGCTGAGCATGAGCGCGGCGTCCTCCTGATTTGTGATGAAACCTAATTCAATAAGGACTGAGGGCATACGGGCTTTACGAACGACAAACCATTCTTCTGCTTTGAGTCCCCGGTAAGGGAGCGCTTTGCCGAAGGTTTCTGAAAAACGCCTGGCAATGGCTTTTGCCATTTCAATGCTTTCACGGTCGTATTCTTCGGCAAGCATATCATTAAGTATCGGAATGATTTCTTCTTGATCTTTGTATTTTGTCTTGTCTATTACTTCACGTTTGTGTTCGGGATCAAGATACCAGACTTCAAAGCCCCGCGCTTTTTTATTGAAGCTTGCGTTTGCGTGGATTGACAGGTAGATAACCGCCTCGCTTTCTTTAAGCGGGACTTCATTGGCCCGCAATACGCGGTCTTCGAGTGTCGGATAGATATCCGATTCGCGGGTAATGAGTATGCGTTTATCGGGGAAGCCCGCTTTTAGTTGTTTGTACAGTTCTTTTGAGACAGTAAGTGCGATGTCTTTTTCAACAAGGTTGACTTTTTCCCCGTTTATGGTGTGCTGACCTGACGCACCGGTATCTTTGCCGCCGTGTCCCGGATCAACGACTATTGCCGCTATTCGAAAGCGGGATTCTTCTTCCTGCGCGGGTTTTTCGAATACCCGTTTTATCGCGATTACAAATTCTTCGGGGAAATAGAGATTACCGTTTTCGGAAAACGGAACAGGAAGCGGAAGCAGCTCCCGTCCATCACATAAGACAAAATCTTCCAGCCCCCGCATCCCAACCCGGAAAGATGCTCTGTGCCCATTGTGTATTAAAGCACCGGATTGAAAAAAACTATCCCAGTAGAGATCTGCGTCAAGTTTTTCTATTGTTTCGCTTAAGTTCAGGGTTCTGCCGGACACAGGCAGCACATTCAAAGAGTCTTGAATGGCGATATCTGTGTATCCCTGCGCCGCAAGAAAGGCCGGACTTAAGAAGATTGCTAGAATAGCAAAGGGGACTTTTTTCATTTTCTTTTTAATGTTCTAAATTTTCGGCATATCTTCACAAGAAATAAACGGGTAGCAGGGTTTTGGAATAAAAGAGAGTTGCTCTCCCCTACCCCCGAAGCAAAGGGTTAGGAGAAGTGGGTACGGTACAGGATTTCTGATAAGAACTATACCCCATACCCTATTACCAAATTACCCTACTTTTGTTTTTCAGCATTTCCTTAGCCTCTTGGGGGGTGTATCCCTGTTCAAGAAGATCGTAAAAACGGTCAATGCCTTCTTCTCGACCCTTTGCAATACCTCTGTCGATACCCTTTTCAATACCTTCTTCCAAACCTTCTTCGCGGGCAACTTCCAGGGCATCATCCCAATTCCATTCGGTAAATAGCATATTATTAACCTCCGTAGAGTTTTCTTCTAAAAAATCTTTTAAAATACCATGTTCTATACACCAGTTTACGGCTTTTCCAAGCGCTTTTTCAAGGCGTTCCGTGCTCCCTAAACTCTCCATTCCCTCAAACTCCGCATGAAACTCACGGGCCTTGGCAACCAGTGTTTCATATTCATCCAGCGTTTTACACTTTTCCGCAAGGTATCTGTTTTTGCCCTTATTGATGTTGTACACACTTACATTTAGCTCCAAAGCCGGTTCGCCGGTATTTTTTTCAGTAAAAGCATCCGAAAGTTTCAACTCTCCTTTTTCAGGATACTCGTCCGGGCCGTTGTACAGGACATAGAATTCGGGGCGGGGGATCTTTAGCAATGTGCGCCGGTAGATGGCCTGTTTATCCTTAATTATTTTCTCGTAAACCCGCGTTGCGTAGGCCAGTATACGCAGCGGCATATTCGGACTTATCGTAGACTGGTGCTCAATGAGTACGATGATTTTATTGCCGAGTAAAAACGAGATATCGTTTTTGCGGTCTTTAAACAGGACATCGGAAAGGGTATTGATTTCAAGCGGCATGGAGGCATCGTAAGCCGAGCCCGAGACGGCGTTCTACAATTCCCGCAGGCGTTCGCCATCACTAAAAATCCGCACAAAAACACTATCCTTATATTTTTTGTTTATAGCCATGATGCTATACTTATTGTGAAGCGCGTGGTTTTTGCTTTAATACATCTGCAAAAAAGTGCATTTTACAAAATTACACGGAAAAAATGGGGAAAGGCAGCAGAGCAGGGGATTTCTGATAAAACCAAGACCCCGGAGCAAGGGTAATTGGGCATTGGGGTTAGGGTAATGAGATGGCTGGTAAAACCTATACCCTATACCCCAGTACCCTATTTTGACCTTTGTGTTCCTTTCTGTCCTTCGTGGTGAAATTCTTACTGCTTGTTGGGGGTCAAGTTTAGCCCCACAGGAAGGGTTTCGGATCAATTGAAGCCTAAAGCCTTTTTAAGTATGATTTTAAGTATGGGAAGCACTAAAAGCAGATTTTGGAATAGCCGCGTGAATAATTTAGCGCCTTATATCCCCGGAGAACAGCCCAAAGAACAGCTGATAAAATTAAACACAAACGAAAATCCTTACCCGCCGCCGCCTGATGTCCTTCACGCGATGTCCCGTGCGCTAAATGAAAAGCTAAGACTCTACCCTGATCCCTGCTGTACCGAAGTACGGGAAGCTGTCGCCCGCCGGTACTCGGTAGAAGAAAATCAGGTCTTTATCGGGAACGGTTCCGACGAAGTTCTGGCCTTTGCTTTCGGTGCTTTTTTTGAAAGCGCTGAAAACAGCAATGCCCGTCCGATACTGTTCCCCGAGATAAGCTACAGTTTTTATCCGGTATTCGCAAAACTCTGGAACCTGCCGTACACGGCAATTCCCCTTGGCAGAGAGTGGGAGATCAAACCCGAAGATTATGTAATCAATGCAGGCGGCGTTGTTCTGGCAAACCCGAATGCGCCGACAGGAATATCCATAAAAGCCCGCGATATATTAGACATTGCGGATTTTCACCTGGCGCACAATAAACTCGTTCTTGTTGATGAAGCCTATGCCGATTTTAGTGATGATACGATACTGCCGTATATAAATGACCCGCTTGTTTCCCGTGATAATATTTTAGTTGTCCGTACCCTTTCAAAATCATATTCTCTTGCCGGGTTGCGGGTCGGCTTTGCGATCGGAAGCGGGGCCCTTATTACGGCGCTTGAGTCTCTCCGTGATTCTTTTAATTCTTACACTATTGACCGTGTCGCGCAGGCAGGCGCGGCGGCGGCCTTGTCTAACACCGCATACTATGCAGAGATAACTAAAAAAATAATCGCAACGCGGGAGAGAATCAGCAAAGAGCTTTTGAAATTACATTTTACTGTTTTGCCGTCAAGCGCGAATTTTATTTTTATCAAACATCCGGTTATGTCCGGCGAAGATTTTTTTCTGGGCCTTCGTAAAAACGGCATACTCGTCCGCCATTTCAAACATGATAAAATCGTTGATTTTGTCCGTGTTACCATCGGGACGGATAAGGACATGGATATATTTTTAGAAATCTGTTCCGCCGGTATAAAATCGGCTCAATAATACAAAAATTGATACATTGCCTGTCCGCCAAGAACAAAGCGCCCGTATTCACGGGTTTCCGCATACTCTACCGTTTCAAGAAAAAGATCATCCGGTAAATCGGCGGCGGCAGTGCGCCACCGGCGGAGTCTGCCCATACCGCAGTTATAGGCAAGAACGGCGTTTGCCTGACTATTCATCCTGTCAAGCAGATGTCTGTAATAAAGCGCCCCCAAATGAATGTTCGCTTCAGGATTCAGGAGATCGAGTTTGCCGTCCTGTCGATAATCTGCTCCTCCCCCCCGTGCAAGAAAGCCTGCCATTTCACGCGCGGTGTTTTCCATAAGCTGCGTTAAACCGGCAGCTCCCGAACGGGAACGGGCATTTGCCGTAAAAACACTCTCCTGGCGGGTAAGCGCAAAAAGCAGAGCCGGATCTATCATGGCTTGAGATGCATAGTCCTCGATGTAGGTTTTGAACCCCCGCGGATAACTCAATTCCAAATCACGCTTTTCAAGACGAAACCCTTTTTTCTCCCGATACAGTATGCTCAAATTAATTAAAGGACGCCATTGCTCCGCCTTGTTGAGTTTTTCTTCAAATAAGCGTATATCGGCAAAGCCAAGTTTTTCGAAAGATTCTTTGATATACGGATACGCAAATTCCGCGCAGCCAAATTTAAAAAATCCGTTTAAAAATTCTATTTCCTGTGCAGAGGCCGTACCTTTTTGAACGTCCGGGTATTTTTGCAACAGCGTTTGAAAGTTTTCCGGTATACCCAGGCGTTCTGCAGCTTGCCTCCGGTAATAAAGCGCAGGCAGTGTTATTTGCCCTTTTTCTATGGCTGAATACGCAGCCTTATAGTAAAAAGCGCTGCTTTCAATATCGGCGTTTCGCTTAAGGAAGCCCAATTCCAGGGCTCTTGCGATAATATATGCATATTTTGCGGTGGTGTCGCTGTCGGCGTAATCGTATATTGCATGAAAAATACCGGGGAGCAGGCCCCATTGTCGGTCTTTACAGATTGAAAAAGAAATTTTATCAAAAATATCGTTAAAAAAAGCGGGCGCCGTCCATCGGGAGGCGTATTTTTTGACAAAGGAGAAAACAGACTGCGAGTTTACATTGTAGGCTGAATCAAGAAGATACCAGATGCAGGCATCTCTTTGATCGCCGTCCGGTGCAAAGGAAATCGCCTTTTCAAAATAACTCAATGAGTCTTTGTACTTCCCTAGCTGTCGTGCCATTCTTCCGGCAAAATAAAACAAGCGATAGCGGCAATTTTGCTCGTCCTGAACCGGAATACCGTAAAAATTTGTTTCATCTTGCTCCCATGCAAGGAATAATGTAATGCCCTGTGCCGCCGCCGTATATTGAAAGGCCTTACCCACATCACTTAAAAGTTCAGGATGAGAGAAGAAAAATGCAGAGGGTTGACCTTTTTCGATTACCGTGCGGAAAAAAGACAAAGCCTCCCGATAAGACGAACGGGCCGCAGCAGATCTTCCCCGTGCAAGTTCAAGAATTTCGCTTGTCATTGCAGGGGAACTGTTTCCCCCGCGCGTTGAGCTTTTATCTTCCTTCCCGCCGGAGTCTTCCGGTTGCGGTAATTTTTCAAAAAGCCAACGCTGTGTCTTATCCCAAGGCTCATCAAAAAAGAATGAAAGACTATCCTCCGAAAGCCGGATATCTTCCCTCTTTTGCTCCGGATTTTGAATCTTTAATAACAGTTCAAAAGCCCGTTCCCATTCACTGCCCTTGGCAATCGAAGGATTTTTGCTGAATTCTTTAAAGTAGAGATCGGGATTTTTCGGAATAAGCTTGTTTGCCGCCGCTATTTTTGTAAGCGGACTTTTTAACGCCTCCTGCAACAAGACCGTAGTATGTTTTTCAAGGCCCTCTGAAGAAGGAACGTGTTTTTCAAGCAAAAGCGCGGCGTAAAACGGCGCAGCAGGATCAAGCAGCGCGATTTCTTTTAAACGATCCGTCTCTGCGTCAATAATAAATTGAATATCGCCGACTTCAATTTTACTAAAAGCCTCATCACGGGGAATATCCAGAACAGATTGCGGCGAACAGGATTCAATGATAAGGGAAAAAATAAAAAGAGGAAGATAGGGTCTCTGTCGCACTTAACGCGGCGGAACTTTTATGGTTCGTCCGGCAATAATCTTATCCGGATCCCTGATTCCATTGTAACGCGCAAGATATTGATAACGATAAGGATTTCTATAAAAAGCCTGCGAAATATCCCACAAAGTATCGCCCCAAGATATTTTGTATGAAATACCGTTTTTGGGGATTATAGACGGCACTTTATAAGAACGGACAGGAACCGTCCGCCTGACCCGTGAACCGGCCGTTTCCGGCAACTTTTCTTTCCCTTTGACGACAGGAATCTCTTTAACAACAGGGATCTCTTCCGGTAGCTTTTCTTTCTCTTTAACAACAGGAATTTCTTCCGGCATCCGGGCCGGAGTTTCCGCAGGGGGAGTTGTTGTCGGAATTGCCTCGCCGGTCACAGGCGGCGTTCCTTTTTCTACCGGAGGCGGAGGAGAAATTTCTTTGATAGTGAGCGCACTTTCTTTCGTTTCTTTTTTGTTAAAAAAAGCATCAAGCGCCTTGCTGCCTCCGCGAAAAAAGAAGACTCCCAACAAAGATGCAACAAGGAAAAAGGTTATTAAAAGAATGATTAGGACAGGAGAGCTGCGACGGCGTTTTATGTCCGGGTTTG
>JAITXS010000064.1 GCA_031284645.1 Spirochaetaceae bacterium
CTTCTTGAGATTTTATATTGCTGGTTTCCCCCACAGGGGGCTTGACAAACTTTTTTTGACTTAAATAATAATTTGGGTATTGGGTATTGGGTATTGGGTATTGGGTATTGGGTATTGGGGCGCAGGCGCTGTGGCATACGGCGACAGGTATTCTGCTACCGTGTCAGCCAAAGAGAAAATAGACCGGACGACCTCCGATATGATATCTCTCACCCTTTTCCTCATGGTGTTAGTTTATGATGAATGGCGGGTTTTTGTCAAGGCGATTAAAGCACCAAGGCGATTGTATTTACTGTGAATACAAGAAGATGGTCCGCGAAGATCAGCGGACAATTTTTAAATGCAGGAGTCCCGTGCCCGTGACCCTTCCCCATTACATGACAGGCTCAATTTTGTTACACTAAGCTATACAATATGGGATATATTATAGAAACGAGCCGGAGCCGGCAAACTGGCGCTTGTTTTGCCGCCTGTGTTAATAAAAAAGAAGTCATGAGTTCAAGCGGAAGGGGAGCGGCTCCCTTAAAACAGCGCTTTGTATTGATGGCGACCGTGCTTCCCGCAGTCTTTTTCCTTATACAATTTTTCTCTGTTCCGCTCTTTGTTAGTCCGCAGGAAAACAGGACGGCGCAAGCCTTTTATAATGAGGGAAAAACCATGATGGCCGGGGAAGACTGGTACTCGGCAGTTGAAGATTTTCTTGAGTGTTTAAAGATAAACCCTGCTCATAGCGAGGCCTTGAGCAGCTTGGCCGAGTGTTACTATGAGCTTGGCGAATATGATGAGGCACTGAACTGGGTTCGTAAAGCGCGGCAGTTCGCGCGGCTTAACATTGAAACAGAAAACCTTGAAGCCTTTATTTTAATCGCTTTGGGTAAACTTCCCGAGGCCGAAACGCTTATAAAAAACGTGCTTAGTCGGGAGCCGTACAATCGGGAGGCACTTTTTGCCGCCGCAGAGCTGGATATTGCGCGCGGCAGGGCAGGGGACGCCGCTTCCCGTTTTAAGAATGCGGTTAAAATATATCCTGACGACAGACGGCTTTTAGTTTCGCTTGCCCTTGTGCTTGGTTCCCTCGGCGATTATACCGGTGCGGCCTCTTATATTGAGCGGGCAGAGGCTGAACATCCTGACGATTACCGGGTATTTTATTACGATGCCTACCTTGCCTCCCGAACAGGAAAGATACCGGCGGCTATCCGCTCTGCCGAGCGCGCTCTCGCTCTCCGTCCTGATTTTATACCTGCACGGAATCTGCTTGGCTCCCTGCGTTATCGAAACGGTGATTTTAGCGAGGCGGTGCGCCTTGCGGATGAGGTCATTAAGGCTTACCGCAATGATCTGTCCGCATGGTTCCTTAAGGGGATGGCCCTGTGGCAATTAGGGAAAATCGCCGATGCCCGCATGATATTTGAGCAGGCGCTCTCAATCGCGCCGGATGATGAATTCCTTCGTGCAGCCTTTGAAAATCTTCTTGTCGTAAGCACTCCGCTTGAGGATGCCGCGCGGAAAAAATGGGCCGCGTATCATTTTAAGCGGGCATTAGATTATAAAACACGCTTTTTAAGCGATCAGGCGCTGTTTGAATACCGGCGGGGCCTTCGTATCAATCCCTATGCTGATGAAAGACGCGAATATGCCGAGCTGTTAAAGCAGCAGGATTACCCTGAACTCTACCTTGCGGAACTCCGTTTTATACAGGATTTGGGCAAGGGGAACCGTGCGGTAAACGATGCTGTCGAAACATATAACGCGCTGCTTTCGACCTCACTCTCCCGTATTTGGGATGTAAAAACAGAGGAACTGCAGCGCCATTGGAATGTAGCGGTTTTTTCCGTTGCATCTCAGTCGGCTTTTTATCATACCGATGCCGCCACAGTCGCGGTAAGCTATATCAAAGACCTTATGGCGCATCAGAGGAATATCAATACGATGAATCTGGCAGCAAGCGTCCCGTCATTTTCGGCGGCATTCAGAAGCGCACGTGAAGCGTCCGCATCTGATAATGCACGATGCGATTATTTTATGATAGTCTCAATTTCCGAAAACGAGCGGGATATTTCAATAAAGGCAGAGCTTTTTGTCACAAGAACAGGGGCAAAGGCAGCTGAATTCACTCATTCCCGGACAGGTCAGGACAGGCTGCGTAATGCGGGGATTAATATCGTTGAGCAGCTTGCCGCGGCTCTCCCCTTTCGCGCTTCGTTGATTCGGCGAAATGCCGACAAGGGAATAATCGATAAAGGAAAAATTGACGGTGTTGTCGGGGATACTGTATATGACATTATTAAAAAAAATAAACTTGATATAAAAAGTGACGGGATAGGCTATACCTATCTTCCCTCTGATCTCGTGGGGAGTTTCGCCGTCACACAAGTTGACGGAGAGCTTTCCCTGGGTCTGATTTCACGTGCCGGTATATTTGATGCCATTGCCATAGGGGATGAGATTGTCCCGCATATATCGGAAGACCGTTCCGGCGCACAAAAGGCAAAACCAATTGAAACTCTTGCCATTGATCCTGAGTTGCGTACCTTGTTAATGCATCTGCGTTAAGGCAATAACGCGCTTAAAACAAGCCGCTGATTTTACCGCTTTTATCAATGTCGATGTTTTCAGCAGCGGGAACAGGCGGAAGTCCGGGCATGGTCATAATATCGCCGGTCAAACAGACGATGAATCCCGCTCCTGATGAAACTTTGACGTTGCGAACAGTGAGAGTCCAGTCACGCGGTGCGCCAAGGAGGCCGGGATCGTCGGAAAAGCTGTACTGTGTCTTTGCCATACAAACCGGAAGTTCCCCAAAGCCGAGATTTTCAAGCCTTTCTATCTGTTTTTGCGCGGCAGGAAGAATATTCACGGCATCGGCGTGGTAGATTTTCCGTGCAATTGCCTCAATCTTCTCTTTAACGGGAAGTTTTGTATCATAACAAAATCTAAAAGCGGAGGGCTTATCGCAGAGTTTAACAATCTCTTGGGCAAGCTTTATGCCGCCTTCCCCTCCTTTTTCCCAGACTTGGGAAAGCACAGCGCGGCTCCCTTTTTCGCGAACCATTTTTTCAACAAGATCAAGCTCGGCTTTACTGTCCGTGGGGAATTCGTTAATCGCCACAAGTACCGGCAGTCCGTAGACTCCTTGCATATTTTCAATGTGCTGGGTAAGGTTCGCCATCCCCTTCCTTAGAGCGTCGAGGTTCTCCTTCCCCGGATCAGAGGACTTAAAACCGCCGTGATGTTTTAAAGCGCGGATCGTCGCAACGATCACAAGCGCTTGCGGGACAAGACCGGCAAGGCGGCATTTGATGTCAAGGAATTTTTCAGCCCCCAGATCAGCGCCAAAGCCGCCTTCGGTAACAACATAATCGCCGAGTTTCAGGGCAAGCCGCGTGGCTATAACGGAGTTACAGCCGTGCGCAATATTGGCAAAAGGCCCGCCGTGTACAAAAACCGGAGTCCCCTCGAGCGTCTGCACGAGATTCGGTTTGAGCGCGTCTTTAAGGAGGACAGCCATAGCGCCTTCCGCATTCAAGTCCGAGGCGCGCACCGGTTTTTCAGATCCGTCGGATGTTTTTCCGTAAGTATAGCCGACTATGATCCTTCCCAGTCGTTCTTTCAGATCAGCAATATCCGCAGCAAGGCAGAGAATCGCCATAACTTCCGAAGCCACGGTAATGTCATAGCCGTCTTCACGGGGTGTGCCGTTTGTTTTTCCGCCCAAACCATTTACAATAAAACGGAGCTGCCGATCGTTCATATCAACACAACGGCGCCAGGTGATTTTACGCGGATCAATATTGAGTTTATTCCCCTGAAAAATATGATTATCTATCATCGCGGCAAGGAGATTGTTTGCCGCTCCGATTGCGTGAAAATCTCCGGTAAAATGCAGATTAATATCTTCCATCGGGATAAGCTGAGCCCAGCCGCCGCCTGCTGCGCCGCCTTTAAGACCGAATACCGGTCCAAGAGAAGGCTCCCTGAGAGCGGCAACCACAGTCTTGCCGATTTTACTTAGTCCGTCAGCAAGCCCTATAGTCGTAGTCGTTTTGCCCTCTCCGGCAGGCGTGGGGTTGATCGCCGTCACAAGGATAAGCTTACCGTCCTTACCATCTTTATGTTCCGCAAGGTAATTGTAATCAATTTTTGCCTTGTACTTACCGTAGTGTTCGATGTATTCTTCGGGAATCCCGATTTTCCGCGCAACTTGATCAATGGGGAGCGCGTGTTTGGGGTAGACAGCCTGAGCAATTTCAATATCCGATCCCTTAAATTTCGTTATTTCTGCCATAGAACGCCCTTTGTATAGCACTATTTTTTTAAGCCGCAAAATCCGGCTTATCCCGCAGAGTGCGGTTCATCCGGAAAATCACCTGAGCTTACGCCGGATTACAAAAAGTTCTCATTCCTTTTTTGTTCTGATACCGGCGTTGAGGAGGATCTGTCCGACATCGGCGCTTTTATTAAGCGCGTAGAGGTGTATACCCTGAAGATCGCAGTTCATATAACGGAGCAGTGTTTTTGCGGTGTATTCCATACCGGCTTTTTTAAAGTCCGCCGCGTAGCTTTTAACGAGCGCTTCCTGCGCTCCCTTAGGAGCCGTGTATTTTCCGATGATCGCGGCAAGCTCGGAAGGAAGAGAACAGCCGTTGGACAGGGTCATATTGATGATGGGATCCCGGGAGAGGACAGGCATAAGTCCCATAACAAAAGGTATCCTGATGCCCGCCTTGCGGCATTTTTCCACCCAGCGTGCGTAAGCGTCAACATCATGACAGAGCTGACACATCACAAATTCCGCTCCGGCATCCTGCTTTGCCCGAATAAACGCAATGTCGGACTCTCTGCTTGCTGCAAGGATATGGGTCTCGGGCGCACCCGCACAGGCAAGGCATAGATCGGGAAACTGTTCTTTTATAAAAGCAATAAGCTCATTGGCGTGATCAAAGGCTCCTCCGGTACTTGTCATAAATGCACCGGTATCGGGATCTTTGGGAAAATCCCCACGCAGGGTAAGGATGTTTTCAAGCCCGATATTGATATACTCCTTGATATCCGAAAGAATTTTTTCTTTTGAAGCTCCGACACAGGTGTAATGAGTCATACAGTCCACGCCTTGCTTTGTGATATAATCGCAGATTTCAAGGCTTTTGCCGACATTCGTTCCGCCTGCGCCGTAGGTACAAGTGATAAAATCCGGGCTAAACGTGCATAATTCGTCTAATTCGTGTTGAAGTTTGGGAATACGATCATCTTCTTTAGGCGGGAAGACTTCGAAGGAAAAACTCATCCTTGTTTTAAAAATTTCAGCGATTTTCATAAATATCCCGCCGCCGACAATTGAGCTTTGACGGCACAGCCTGCTATATTATAAGAGGGGGATCAAAACCTTGTCAAGGCGCTAAAATAATTGTTGTATTCTTAAAATGTGTTACACCAACGTGATAATGTCCCCTATATAGCAACGTGAAAATGTCCCCTTTGGTCTAATAAGCCGAGGTGAAAATATGGCAAGGAAATTGCTCATGGGACAAAAAGAATTGCTGAGAGGGAAATTAATGGCGCAGGTAGAATCAAAGCAGATTACGCTAAAGGCAGCCAGTGTGCAGTCTGGAATAAGCTACCGGCAAGGGAAGCGGATTCTGGCGGCATATAGGAAAAACGGCGATGCAGCATTGATACACGGTAATTGCGGCAAGACATCACCTAAAAAGACAGACGAAGAAACCCGAACAAAAGCGCTGCAAGCATACCGCACTCGATATGCTGATTTTGGGCCGACCTTTGCGG
>JAITXS010000070.1 GCA_031284645.1 Spirochaetaceae bacterium
CTTTTTCGCCTGTCTGAATCGCTATAATTTCCTGGTAGATGTTTTTTGGCAGACGCTCTCGCATCACCGCATTGGAAAAACAGTTTGAACCGTATATTTCCGTTACGGGAGTCTTAGAAAAATCAATTTCAGTCATGGTACCTCCATAATAATGCATTATAGGCATTCATCACAAATATAGTCAATATTAACAAAAAAGTAGGATTTAAATTTAAAATAGTATTTTTATACTAAAAAGTACTATTTGCAATGTGCTCGGATTGTAATGCACTCGGGGCTTGTTGGGATTAAAAATTCAAAACCGTGGCGCCGTAGGAGTAGCCAACGCCAACACCGGCAATCATAACCGTACTCTGTTGTGTGATTCTGCCCTCATCAAGCGCGGTTTTGAGCACTATCGGAATACTTGCCGACTGCGGCTGTAAACGCTGGATCACTCGAATGGATACGGCTACAAATTATATTGCCGCAACGGGCCTAAATCCGGCAAAGTACCTGATCGGCAATGCGTTCGTTTATTTCGCGGTAAGATTCGCCGCTTTGCGGGTCTTTTGCATCGGGATCAAGCTCAAGAAGCGGCTCCAGGGCAAAGCGGCGCTCGTTAAGACGCGGATGCGGGATTTCCAGACAGCGTGCCGGATCAGAGTGTTTTTGATCTAACACAAGATCCCCGAAAAGCAGAATATCAATATCAAGACTCCGTTCTCCCCAGCGTCGTTCCTTTGATCTGTCTCGTCCGTATTTTTTTTCGATAGTATGAATTATTTCAAGCAGATCACCGGCTTCCCCGTTAAACTCTCCTGAAATCGCGGTGTTAAAAAACACATTTTGGTCTTTGACATAGAGCGGAGCGCTTTTGTAAACAGAGGCTTCCCGAAGTCCTTTCAGAAAAAAATGAAGATCGGCTATTGCATTTTTTAAAATATGTATCGAATCACCTTGGTTGGAACCTAAGCCTAAAATTACCCGCACCATATCCTGGTGAGCTTCCGCCCTCCATTCCGCGATAAATTGTTCATGGGCGGCAATAGTCGCCGCAAGATTAATCCCCTGCGTTTCACCTCTGCCAAGCCAGTCTGCGCCTTCCATAATGTACAGTTGCTTTAAAGTCGCTTCCACATCGGCAAGTGTACAGGAAGTATTTCTACGCCGACGCTCAAGCCCTAATAACTCATCGTTAAGCCCTTTATCGTACAGGCTCTCTCTCCAATTTAATGCTTTAATTTCTTCCATACTCATTTTTTTATAATACGTTTAAAACGGTGTATTGAGATTTTATATGACGGCCTTGCGGACACGATTTAACGCTTCGGTCGCGCTGCTGTAAGAAGGATTAATTCTGAGCGCACGCTCAAAAGCATCCCCCGCATAGTTCTTGTCGCCTAGAGATTCTCTGACCAAACCGAGCCGGTACCACCAGAGCGCCATACCGGGTTCAAGACGCACCGCTGTTGTGTATGCGATATCCGCATAATGGAATTTTTTTTGAAGCCGGTAAATTTCACCGATAAAAAAATACGAGGTGGAAACACGATCCCCTTGGGGATTCATTTTTATATAGGACTTCATATTCCGCAAAGCCGCCTCATAGTTGTCCATGTAAAAATACGCTTCCCCCATTGTTTGAATAATACGGCTGTCATTTTGTGTTTTAAGCCCGTCTCCTCCCCATTTTATCACATCAGCATATTTTTTTTGACGCTGGAGAGTCCATGTTAAAACCACATAAGTATCTATCACCGCCTTCCCGCTGTTAATTTCGTTCATACAAATCTCAACAGCTTCATTATACAATTTTGCCGCCTCGGTCACTTGTCCGTGAGACTCGGATTCTCTGCCGGAGCGGTACTTTGCCAAGGCATCCGGCTTATCCTCTTGGGCCGATAAAGGGAATATCATCATCGATAAAAGAAAAAGCGCTATGGGGCGTTTCATAATTATTTTATCGGCGTTTTTGCCGGATCCTCATAGTCTTTATAAATAAAACGGCGGATTTTCTGCTGCGCATTTTTTTCAAATTCACTGTCCCTCAGCATAAAACCGGCGATTTTTTTATAAGCCGGAAGACTCCGGTTTACCCGGGCAATTTCTTTTTTTATAAGCAGGTATATAAAATCATGGTCAAGGGCCTTGCCAGGATAATCTTCTTGCAGCCTTTGGTAATAAGGATAGATAACGGCAAAAATCAATTCTCCCGTGCTCTCCTCTTTCCTCCCGACAATCAATACCTCGCCGATAACTCGTGAATGGTTAAAATACGCTTCGATTTCTTCAGGATAAATATTTTTTCCGCCGGAAGACACGATAAGATTCTTTTTTCGTCCGTTTATAAAAATAAACCCGTTTTTATCACGGTATCCGAGATCGCCTGTTTTAAGAAAACCCTCGGCAGTGTACATCCCGCTACTTGCCTCGGGGTCTTTATAATAACCAAGCATCAGAGACGGCGATTTTACGATAATTTCGCCGCTTAGTCCCGGAGGGAGTTCTTGTGTTTCGTCATCCTGATCAACAATTTTTACTTCCGTATATTTTACCGGCAGTCCGACCGAATAGTTGTTTTTGTATTCGGGAGTGCTAACACTGATAAGCGGGCTGTTTTCGCTCATCCCGTAGCCCTGCACGATGTTAAAACCAAACGAATCGAAAAAGTCAGCTGTTCTCGGGTTCAAGGCTCCGCCGCCCGCTACCATAATGGTGAT
>JAITXS010000083.1 GCA_031284645.1 Spirochaetaceae bacterium
ATCGCGTTGATCTTGATTCCCCTGTTTTGAGCAGCCGTTATAGCCATTTCCTCTGTGATATCCCCTTTCGGGATAGGATGAGGCGGCGCATCACCAATCAGGATGACCAGATTTTCAACTGCCGACCAGGGAAATTGAAGAGCAGCGTCATAGAGGGCCTCGTCCACCGCTTCGGGAATATCCCTGCCGCCGACTGCGCGTATGCTGTCCAAAGATTTCTGAAACAGGGCAAGATCATTGGTAAAAGGGATGACTTTTGTGATATACGCATCCTCATAATCACGATAGAGCACCATACCGATACGAAAGGTCTCAAACTCCAGAGATAAATCTTTGGTTTGCGCGATAAGGAGACTGCGTATCGCGCTAATATCATTTTTCATGCTTGCCGTGGTATCAAGGCAGATGACCAGATCAAGACTGCTTATTTTAGGCTCTTTACCGGCTTGTTCCTGTATAATCGCTTTGATTTTATCGACAATGTCTTCGGGGCCTATCGAATGATAGAGCGTGCCGCCTGTAGCGCCGGTTATGCGCTCAAAAGCATCCTCTGTGTCTTTCATGAAATTGGCTTCCGGCGGCCCCTCAAGCGGAGCTTGGGTAATTTCAAGGATAAAAGGGTTATCTTTAAAGCTCCCGCGATAGTCTGCATAGGGCAGTGAAAAAGCCCTGATATTGATGTAGGTACCGTTCCCTACATACACTTCTCCGTGCCGTGTCTCGGGATAGCCGTAATAAACAATATAAGGGATATAGATATGAAAAACTTCCGCGCCGATTTCCGGAATATACTCCGCAGTCGAGTCAATTAATGGCCAGCCGCCGGTTTGGGTCAAGGGGAGACCATCAATAAAGCGTATCTCGTTTCCGTTGACAGGATTCCATGTATTTGCCCGATATGCATAATTAGGTTCCCTTAACAAGGGATCACGGGTTGTTTCGGTAAGTAAGACAGACGCGATTTCCGGTTTTTTCCTGATATAAAGATGATATCCGCCATCGGCACCTTGCGAGATCCACAAATCTTCGCTGTCTATTGACAGAAGAGCCGGTTCGACCGCAGGAACAATACCCTCTTGGGCATAGACCGGTATCGCAAGTGCCAACAGCATACTTAGCGCAAGAAAGAGTTTGGACGTCATATCTTTTTTATCGGCAGTTCCGGCTAAAAAAACTCTAAAAATCTCTGTAGCGAGCAACGAGGGTATGGGGTTTGGAATGATACGATAATCCTTAGGCCCGGGGGATTCCTGCCATTGCCGGTATCAAGTGGAAAAGCTCTATTGTGTAATTGCCAAGCTGAGTAAACATCCAGCCTCCGAGAAACGCGAGTACCAGAAGTATGGCGATAATTTTTGGCACAAAAGTAAGCGTCTGTTCCTGAATTTGGGTGGCTGCTTGCAGTATTGCCACGACAAGACCGACTCCCAAAGCAGTTAAGAGCAAAGGCGCTGCAAGAATAATTACCTGATAAATCCCTCCGCGTAAAAGCGCTACAATGTCACCCAGAGACATAATGTCCCTCCCTCTGTTTATGATACCGTGCCGTAGAAAGTCTAAACCGTTTATCTGTTGTTCTTTTTGGTATATCGGGATTTATATAATCCGAACCGAACTACTTTACCATTTTTTGGGGGGAGGAGCAAGAAGCCTTGAAACAATTGCCTTGAAACAATATTTGAAACGGAAAGGGCTAAAGGTATGTCATATTTAATCTTGATAAGTACAGCTATGCCCACTCGATCAGCTCAAGCCCGCGGGCTTTAAGAAATTCAAGCGTTGCCTTATGAACAATGTCAAAAAGTTCGTTAAGATCTGCAAGAGCCGAGGAACCAAAAGCAAGGGCTCGAAGCTTCTCGTCAACCGTAGAGCGCCCTGTCTCAATTTTATCAGTAAGATAGACAATTTTCGCAAGAGGCCCCATGCCCGCCCGGCCTGATGTATGATACCGGAGCGCCTCAATGACATCGGCGTCATCGATCCCAAAGCACTCTTGTATGAGTATCGCGGCGGCGCGTCCGTGCAGCATTGAAGGCTTTTTAAGCTCAAGCGGGGAAAATGGCAGATGGTCTTGCTGTGCAAGCTCGATCATCCGGTCGCAGGGTAGTTCTTTTGCCATATCGTGGCTTATACCGGCAAGATACGCCTTGGGAACATCAAAACCGAAACGAGCCGCAAGGTCGGCGCAGTGAAGCGCGACATTACGCGAATGAAGAAAGCGGCGGATACTCAGCATTGAGCGCACCTTATTTTCGATATCCACAAGAGACGGCGAAACCGAAATCGAATTTTTTTGTGCCGCAGATCCCGACCCGCCGAGAGCTTCACCCGAGCACGGTGTACCACTGTGCGGGCGCGGGGCGCATCCGTAAAGAGCCCGATCTTCGATAATGTTCCACACCCCATTGGGCGTCAGCTCATGCCATGCTTTGCCGGATGCGATGAGCGCGCGGACAGCGGCTGAGGAAAGCTCAAAAGTCTCATTATTCAACAATTTGTGCGGATAAGGAAAATTGTTCATGTTTTTTTCACGTGATGCAACAAGGATATCCGAGACAAAGCCGATCTTATCCGCGTCCTTCCATTTTGGGAAACCGGCAATAAGGTCATCTCCTAAAACAAGCGCCGGCTTGCCCTCGGGCAGGTATCGGGCGCTTATATCCTTTATCGTGTCAATCGTATAGGAAAGACCACCGCGTTTTATTTCCGTGTCGTCAACAGTAAAACGCCGATCAGCGCTTATCGCGGCAAGTATCATTTCCAGCCGGATAGCCGCGGAATCCCGCTGTGCCTCTGATTTAAAAGGCGAATGAAATGCCGGTACAAAGATAATCCTGTCATATCCGGCCTGAAGCGCCGCTTCGGCAAGTTTTATATGTCCTCTATGAATCGGGTCAAAGCTCCCGCCCAGAATCGCAAATTTCACGATGCAAGCATACCATAAAATTAAATCTTTGTAAATTTGCATTGAATAGACCTATGTTTCACGCATATGTTACGCGCGGTATGTTACGCGCGGTATTGACTTTCAGGTATCTTTCTATGAAAATTAGAGGTTTATTACGGAGAAAAACAGAAATGAAAGAAAAAGAATGCCAAAATATAAAAGCTATTATTACATCACTTCTTGACAGTTACCGGGAAAGTGAGTCCACAATAAATTCTAATTTTGCGTGTCAGCTTAATCACTCGGCTATTCTCACGGTTATTGATAAATTACGGCAGCTTATGTTTCCCTATCATTTCGGTAAAAAAAACATCTCGCCGGATTTTCTTGAGTATCATACCGGTGAACTGATTGAGGAAGTGATTTTTGATCTTGTCAAAGAAATTGAGTGCGCGCTCCGGCTTCGTAAAAACATGGAAAGCGTTTCCGGCGAAGATTTTAAAACCCAGGCCCGTGAAATTGTACTAAAATTTTTATCGAAGCTTGGTGAAGTTCGGTGCATTCTCTCGACCGATATTGACGCGACTTTTGACGGAGATCCTGCGGCAAACAGCAAAAACGAGATTATCTCATCGTATCCGGGCATTTACGCGATTATGGTGAATCGCCTTGCCCATGTTTTATATCAACTTGACGTTCCGCTTATTCCCCGTATAATGACCGAACACGCGCATAGTCTGACCGGAATTGACATCAATCCCGGCGCAATAATCGGGCGCCGTTTTTTTATTGATCACGGAACCGGCATTGTCATAGGCGAAACGACTATTATCGGTAACAATGTTAAGGTCTATCAGGGGGTAACACTCGGTGCTCTTTCTACCCGCGACGGGCAGGCGCTAAAATCCGTCAAGCGCCATCCAACAATAGAGGATAATGTTACCATTTACTCAGGTGCCTCAATACTCGGCGGCGCTACAATCATCGGTAAGGTGGTTGTTATCGGTAGTAACGCTTTTGTGACAAAATCCGTACCCGAAGGAACAAGGGTGAGCATCCGCAATCCTGAATTGCGTTTCACCACCAAGCAAGAGTGCCGCGACTGCCTTGATATCAGCTGCATGGAATTAGGACAGGAAGGATTTTGGGACTATCAGATTTAAGGACGGCTTGACTTAAGACCTGCGAGCGTTAAAATCCGGCAAGATAGGATATACCAAGTATCAATATAGCCCTTAGAATATCATTGTTCGCATCCGGTGCAAGAAAAGAGAGACGGCTGCCGTACCACCAGAACAGGCCCATTTTCGTATCAATGCGGAAGGCATACTCGGTAAAATCCTCTCGTTTACTTTGTTCTCCAAAAAAAAGATAGGCAAGTTCCTCAAGGATAGCACTAAAATCATAGAGTGCGCCACGGTAGTCTCCCTGTTCTATCTTTGCATAAAAGGCCGGAAGTCGGCCTTGTAATATCTCCTTGCGAGCCTCATCTGATTTTTCTACCCATGTCTTTGCGATTAAAAGTGAAAGATTCGTTTTAAAATGAGCAAAAAACTGCATAAAAAGCACTTGAGAGTCAAGCAATCTGTTAAAATCCGTTTCGATTTCCAGGCATTGTGCATACGACTTTACCGCATCAAGAGAGGGTGTTTTCGGAGAATCAGGAGGAAAGAGAGCTTCCGCCGTCTTCCTGTATTCTTTTGGCATGGAATTTACGGCGTTAGGTGAATTGATGAACATAGTTAAGTTTGCTATAAAGAGGGATTATCTGTCAATCCTTTGCGCTGCCCCCATATCGGATTTTGTTATCCGGGATCTCGGGGTAGCGCATGGCTCTTTATCTTGGGCATTGCTCTGCGTTTATCATGGTGACCCCAGATCTTTTCCGCTCAATTCCCTAAGGGCTTTTTCCCGTACCGCGATGATCTTATCGCACCATGTGTCGAATTCGGGATCTTCCCGCCGACATTCCGGATGGGAGAGGACATGCTCAATGGTCTTCCGCACTCCCTGATCAAACCTGATAGCAGCACTAAAGCCCGGTACCAGTCGTTTGAGCTTGGAGCAGTCAAAGACCACTGAATTAGCCTTGTCCCCTAATAAGCCGCCTCTAACATCGTAAGATTGTGCTGCTGAAGCAAGGAATTCACTTGAGACATGCACTGCTTTAAGGGGCTTCTCCAATGCTGCGGCTATAACTTGATAAATCTGATTCCATGTAAGGCTTTCATCGGAACATATCTGAACCATTTGTCCCAAGGCATGGATATTCCCCATAAGGCCGATAAAACCTTCGGCGAAATCGCTGTTATGGGTCAGCGTCCAGAGGCTTGCCCCGTCACCGGGGATTATTACCGGTTTTCCCTCAATGATGCGTTTTAATACCTGCCAGCTTCCCTTGTCGCCGTGCAGTGCCACAGGAACTTTTCGTTCATCATAGGTATGACTGGGCAAAACAATAGTAATGGGGAAGCCTTCTTTCCGGTATTTTTCGATAAAAAAATCCTCGCAGGCAATTTTATTTTGGGAATATTCCCAAAAGGGATTTATGTGCGGAGTGCTTTCATTGATAAGATAGTCTGTCGGGGGCTTCTGATACACCGAGGCGGAACTGATAAAAATATACTGCCGGGTTTTATCCTTGAAAAGCCGGTAATCCCGTTCCGCCTGTTCGGGCCGCATGATAATAAAATCCGCTACCACGTCAAAAGAAAGTTCCTTTAATTTTTCTGCGGCATCGGCCTCATTGGTGATATCGCAGTGAATTTCCTTTACTCCGGCAGGCAGGATCGTGTTGCGTGTAGCACGATTAAGGAGCCAGAGCTCCCATCCTCTTTCTAAAAGTTTCCGTGATATAGCGGCGCTGATCGTTCCGGTACCGCCGATAAGTAGTGCTTTCATGTACCCTCCTTAGATCTTGGCAATTTTTCAAAATACGTATTTTCACCCCTAAGCATCCCGCGAAACTTCATGATAAATCTTGGCACAAAGGATACTCATAAGGGTAATACAAGTTTAATAATTTATCAGATATCTTGTAAGCCTCTCTGAACCTGCCATTCATGGTGACATTTCATACAGGCTCCTTTATATACCGCATTATTTATTTTGATTTGTTAGGCGTCCGGCGTCCAAGCGTATGCAGATATTGGATAACAGACAGCGCATCGGCGGCGCTTGATTGGGGGAGTCGTTCTTTATCGCGAAGACAGGCAACAGCATCGGCGAGCATATTTGAAAAATAGCCGGTTTTTCCTTCCCAGGCGCCTTCGATTTTTTTAAGTGAGCGGAACCCTTCGGCATAGGGGCTGGGGGCACTTTGCCAAATTTCAAATACTCCGTTCCCTATTCTGATAAGACCTTTTGCAAGAGAAATTTCAATTTCAAAAACAAGCATATCCCTATCCGCATCTACTTCAATAATGAATGGGATCTTTTGTTTTTCCGATTCAAGCATACCGGCAAGAAAACTCACTCCGCTGCTTGACGACAGCTTGACGCCGAATTTCGCCGTGTGTTTTATACGGGAGTCCGTTAAAAACATCATCGCATCAAAAAGATGTGTGCCGTCATGCCATAACACATCAAGGAGCCTTTTTCTTCCCATAGCAAGTGTTGCCTTTACGCCGCACAGAGCGCCAAGAGAGCCTTCTTTTAACAGGGATTTTACTTTAAGGTAATCGGCTGAATAACGGCGCTCATGATTGACGATTATTTTAATGTCTCCCGAGCGGCTTAAAGCGGCAATTTTTTTTGCGTCTTTTAGTGTATCGGCTAAAGGTTTTTCGCAGATCACCAGGGGAACACGGTATCTTAACGCAAGCTCACTGTAATACCGGTGACTATCAGGATACGTCGCGATTATCAATATCGAACAGTTGTGTTTATCCAGCATTGTCCGGGCATCGGCATAGACATCGGCTTTCCACCGTTCGGCAAAAAGTTCGCGATGCCCACGATCTCTGTCACAGCCACAGACAAGAACACAATCGGGATTTGCGGCAACCGCTCCGCTATGCGTACACGGCTTTTCCCGGAGTTTGTCATTTTCGAGCAGGCTTGCGATACGTCCAAGCCCGATGATGCCGACCGGAATTTTGTCACTCTGCACCGGATGATCCGCCGGAGGATTGTGCACGAAAGGATCACTGCGCGGGTGTTTTTCCCCTGGTCTAATGACAAGTTCCCCTGTTTCGTTGGCGTTGTATGCGATCACAAGATTCATGTATACAATGTTCAAAGACATTTAAATATTCTGATATGTCCATGTTCCATTTATAAACTATGCGGGCGTGCTTTTCAATGGGTAGACGGAACTCAAAATACAGGAGCATTGGTATCAATAGAAGAGCCGCCGGATGGCTTCGGTCTTTTTGACTAAGTCCCATCTTTCTTATATACTTAAGGCTATGTGTTTTATAAAGATATTTGCTAAAAGCGGGTACCCAGGAAATCAGGGAAACAAAAAACAAAGGTGTACCGGACACAATACAGCGAAAACTGTCCTTGTTTGTATCACCCCTCTTATGGCCCTCTTGCTGGTGACAGTGTGCACAAGACCGCAATCAAGCGTAATCCGGGAGGAAACAACCGTTCAGGCGGCTGTAGATCAGAATAACAAAACGGACTATAATGACAGACTGCAAGCGGTGCTCCGTTCTGCGGAAATTCCGCAGAATATGGCGGCGGTAATTTTGAACTCCGAGTCGGCCTTTTTACCTGATCTGAGTGTTGTATTAGAAAGCAGCGATCCCTACCTGCGGCTGCTTGTCGATAAACAAGACCCTCTTGTGCCGCAAAATTATATACCCTCAGATCTTGTTGAATTAACGGATGAGGGAGCTTTCCTGATTGGTCGGACAGGGCTTTTGCTCCGTTATCCGGCAGCCGTTGCTCTTGAGGAGATGGCCGAAGCCGCACAGGAGAAGGGTATCAATCTTGTTGCATCCTCGACTTACCGTTCCTATGATTATCAGATTGAGGTATATAACAGAAATGTGAGGCAAAGCGGGCAGGCTGTTGCCGACCGGGAGTCCGCGCGTCCCGGATATAGTCAACATCAGCTTGGGCTTGTTGTGGATTTCGGCTCTATCAGTGATGATTACGCGAAAACTCCGGCAGGGAGATGGCTGGCGGAGAATGCGGGTCATTACGGCTGGTCGCTTTCTTTCCCCGATGGTTACGAGGATATTACCGGTTATCGCTGGGAATGCTGGCATTATCGTTATGTGGGGAAAAAACTTGCCCGCTTTATTGATATATGGTTCGGCGGGATTCAACAATACGCGCTAAGATTTATTCACGAGTGGGAATTATTCGACTAATGTCTGTTGATAAAATTGATGAAAAAACTCTTTGAACTATTTTTTATTTTTGCGAAAATCGGCTGCATGACTTTTGGCGGAGGCTATGCAATTCTTCCAATCATTGAACGGGAGATGATTCGTAAAAGGGGCTGGACCAATATTGATGAACTTCTTCGATACTATACGATCGCACAGGTAACACCGGGTATTATTTCCGTGAATGTTGCGACCTTTATTGGTTACAAACGGAATGGCATCTTGGGCGGCATCATAGCAACACTTGGTTTTGCCCTGCCATCGCTCACAATGATCATTGTTCTTGCGTGTACTTTGAATAATTTTTCCGATCTACCGATTATTCAACATTGTTTTAGCGGTTTACGTATTGCTGTCGGCGCGTTAATTTTAGATACCGTATGTAAATTTTTTTCCAAAAATCTTCTAAAAAAAGAGCTCTCCCTTATAAAAAATATTGTATTACTCCTGATTTTTATCGCCAGTTTTTTACTTTCCGTTATTTTCCAAACAAACCCCGTACTGATCGTTATCAGCGCGGGCCTATGCGGGTTTTTGTTTTTTGGGAATCAGGAATCCCGACTCATCGAAAAACCGGAGGAAGATACCGGGGAGCAAGGCAGCCCTAAAAATCCACCGACTCAAGAAGAGGTAAAAAACAACATGGACAGGAAAGTCTAATGGGGACAGCACTTTTAATGTACGGAGCCTTATTCGCTCAATTCTTCAAAATCGGTCTTTTTGCTATAGGCGGCGGACTTGCGACACTTCCGTTTTTGTATCAGCTTGCCGGAAATTTTCCCCTGCAAACGTTTTCTGCCGATGAAATTCCTACTATGCTTGCCGTAGCCCAGCTTCTGCCGGGGGCGGTGGGTCTTAACCTCGCCGGATATACAGGCTTGCACATCTCAATTTTCGGTGCCTATCTGGCTGTTTTAGGTATGATTACCCCGCAAATTACCGTTATCACACTGATTGCCCGCGTATATGAATCATTTAACAAAAATACTATTATAAAACGAATTTTTATTACCCTTGCTCCGGCTGCCTCCGGCCTCTTGTGTTCCGCAGGTTTTAGCATTTGGAAATTATCTCTGGTAAACACTGCAGCGGCTGTTTGGTATAAATATATTGATATACGCAAAGCCCTGATTTTTTTAGCCGTTTTTATTTTGCTCCGTAAAACAAAAATTCATCCGGCGTTTTTTATTTTCGGTGCAGCCGGCTTGGGTATTCTGCTAAAAATCTAAGCTCAAAGTCCCAAATAAAAGACCCCCGCATAATTCCTGCGGGGGTCTTTAGACAATAAGTAATAAAGGCTTTAACTCTTTTGCTTACTGAATTTCAACGACACCGCCTGCGGTTTCGATTGATTTCTTAATCTTGTCAGCTTCTTCTTTCGTTGCATTCTCTTTGAGCGGTTTCGGGGCACCTTCAACAAGGTCTTTTGCCTCTTTAAGACCAAGACCGGTAACAACACGGACTTCTTTAATAACAGCGATTTTCTTTGCATCCTCAAAGGATTTAAGAATAATATTAAATTCCGTTTTTTCTTCTACCGCTGCTGCTGCCGCCGGTGCGCCAGCCGCCGCTACTGCTACAGGAGCTGCCGCTGATACACCGAACTTCTCCTCCATCAATTTAACCAATTCCGAGACCTCAAGAACGGTCATTCCGGCAATTGCCTCTAAAATTTCTTCTTTTGTTGCCGCCATATTATCTTCTCCTTAAAATAAATTGTGTTTCTCATACGAGAAACGTATAGTAATCCGACAGAGGCGTACAAGCTGAAGTCTGACGGATTTTTTTTCATAGAAATGCGGACGTGGAACAAAAAGGGGCTTTCGCTATAAAAACCTTGCTTCCGAACGCCGTATCCGAATTCCTGAATGAACTCATAACGGGGAGGGAACTCCCCCTTGCCCTTTATGCGGCGCTTTCCTCGGATTTCTTGTCGGCGACAGCTTGAAGCACCCGTACAAGACGAGTGGGAACATCGTTCAGGCAAGCCGCAAGATTGCGCGTCGGCCCCTGCATCACGGACATAAGCATTGAGATAAGCTCAAGCCTTCCGGGAAGTCGGGAGAACTCTTCAATTTGCTTTGCATCGTAAAGCTTTTTATCGATTAACGCGCCCTTTACTTTGAGTACCGGTGCTTCTTTCGCGAAGTCCAATAAAATCTTGGCGATTTCATTGGAATCTTTCGGTGAAACAGCAATTGCCGTAGGCCCGACAAGGCAGCTTGACACATCGGGAAACGAAAGCTCCTCAAAGGCCAAACGGGCAAAATTGTTTTTTACAACCTTGTAAACTGCCTCTTTCTCTCGGAGCAGCTTCCTTAAATTGGTAATTTTTTCAACGCTCAATCCCCGGTATTCAGTAAAAATAAAATCCGGGTCATTTCCAAAACTATCTTTTAGTTCTTTTATGGACGCTGTTTTCTCGTCCTGTATCTTCTTCGCAACAATAGCCATGTTTTCTCCTTAAATTATTGAAAACAGAAAAGGGAGGCAACGGAGTACCAACACTCCACGCTTGTTTTATGAAACAGGCAGTGGAGCGGAGTTCAGTGCGGCGGAACCGCGCTTAAATCTGACTCCGTACTCCTTCTCTATGCTTCGTCTTTTACCCGAACTCCCGGACTCATGGTAGAGGCAAGCGAAATGCTCTGGATAAAATCACCCTTTGCGTCCGGCGGTCTCTTTCGCTTGATTTCGGTAATGATTATTCCGGCGTTTTCGGCAATTTTTTCGGCGTCCATTGACACCTTACCGATTGCCAGGTGAATAACACCGGTTTTATCTGCACGGAATTCCACACGGCCCTTTCTTAATTCATTAATCGCGCTTTTTAAATCAAAGGTAACCGTTCCGGTTTTCGGATTGGGCATTAAGCCTTTACGTCCAAGCACCATACCGAGCTTGCCGACATCCTTCATCATATCGGGCGTTGCCACTGCAACGTCAAAATCAAGCCAACCGCCCTTAACTTTTTCGATTAAATCTTCGGCACCGACAAACGCCGCGCCTGCATCTTGGGCTTCTTTTTCTTTTTCCGCCTTGCAGAAAACTAAAATCTTTTTTTCACCCCGAAACTGATGGGGAAGCACCACCGTATCACGCACGGATTGGCTTTTTTTCAATTCAAGTTTGACAGAAAGTTCCACCGTTTCATCAAATTTCGCGAAAGCAAGGGTTTTTACCGTTGCCGCAGCGTTTTTTATATCTAAAACTGCCGCCGGATCGTATTTTTTGAGCGATTCGAGGTATTTTTTTCCGTGTTTCATTTTTCTACCTCCACACCCATTGATCGTGCAGTACCCGCGATGATCCTTTTAGCGCCTTCCACATCGACTGCGGAAAGGTCAGGCATCTTCAATTTCGCGATTTCCTCGAGTTTTGCCTTGGGAAGCTTGCCGACTTTGGTTTTGTGGGCCTCTTTCGAGCCTTTCTCAATGCCGACAGCTTTCTTAATCAACACTGCTGCAGGCGGCGTCTTAAGGATGAATGTGAATGACTTGTCCTGATAAACAGTAATGACAACAGGAATAACAAGTCCCGGCTCCATAGTTTTTGTTTTGTCGTTAAATTGCTGCACGAACTGCGGAGCACTGACTCCGTGCGGTCCGAGCGCAGGGCCGACAGGCGGAGCAGGCGTTGCCTTCCCCGCGGGGCACTGGAGCTTAATAAGAGCGGTAATTTTTTTCTTAGCCATTTTTCCTCCGTGGTTTTTCGGATAATCCGTTTTCCGGCAGAGCCAAGCTTACAGACATCTTGTGTCACATAATCGCCGGACTAAAGCCTTCCACCGTCCTTATTCTTTCAAATACGGGGGCGTTTGTCAATGGGGCGCATCACGCGCGTGTATCGTGTATCGCGGGCATCTTTACAATTCCCATCGCAGGGCTTTGGGTACGGAGCCCCGTAAGACAAACCCTGCTCTGCCCAAACCTTGAAACCGTATTTTCAACCATGTAAATCCGTATGCCTATCTAGCGCTAAAGCGGGAATAAATGCAATCATAGCATTACAGGAGGATCATATGAAAAAATTTATCGACAAAGACTTTCTGCTTTCTACAGAAAGCTCAAAGCGGCTTTATCATGAAGCTGCTGCCGGAGAACCGATTTTTGATTATCACTGCCATCTGAATCCGCAGGAGATTGCCGAAAACCGCCATTTTGACAATCTTACCGATATGTGGCTGGCCGGAGACCATTATAAATGGCGGGCTATGCGGGCAAACGGTATTGACGAGGAGTATATAACGGGAAAGGCTTCAAGCGAGGAAAAGTTTTTAGCATGGGCCAAAACCGTGCCGTATCTTATCGGAAATCCGCTTTACCATTGGACCCACCTTGAACTTCAGCGTTACTTTGATTTTTATGAGCCGTTAAACGAAAAATCCGCAGGGGAAGTCTGGAAACAGGCAAATGAAAAGTTAAAAAACGACAAGAGCCTTTCCGTCCACGGTATTTTTGAACGCTTTAATGTGTATGCTGTCGGAACAACCGATGATCCCGCCGACAATCTTGAATTTCATAAAAAAGCCGCAGACAATGCCGGTATAAAAACAAAAGTGAACCCTTCTTACCGGCCCGATCGGGCACTGGCCATAGAAAAAGACGATTTTGCCGAATACACGGCGCTTTTATCAAAAGCAAGCGGGAAGAACATCACGACTTTTAATGATTTTCTATCCGTGCTTGCATCGCGTGTCGAATATTTTGATAAAAACGGCTGCCGCGCCTCGGATCACGACCTTCCCGTTATGCTTTTTGAAGCGGCCTCGGACGGATCGACCGGTGCGCTATGGGACAAAGAGAGCGCCGCGATATTTGACAAAAGAATATCCGGAGCGGCTGTTTCTGCACGGGAAGCTGAGTCTTTTAAAAGCTATGTACTCTGTTTCCTTGCCGCCGAGTACAAAAAATATGACTGGGCAATGCAGCTCCATATAGGCGCTATGAGATCGATAAACACGAAAGCGCTTAAGACTCTGGGGCCGAATACCGGTTACGATGTTATTGCAGATAATAAAGCCGGATTTAAGCTTGCCCGCCTGCTTGATACTATAGAATCACGGGGTTCTTTGCCAAAAACAATACTCTATAGCCTTAATCCGAAAGACTTCTATGTTCTTGCCGCGATTGGTGGATCGTTTCAGGGAGGAATTCCCGGGAAAATCCAGCTTGGATCGGCGTGGTGGTTCCTTGACAACAAAGACGGCATGGAAGCGCAGATGAAAATTTATGCAAACAGCTCTGTTCTTCCCCGTTTTATCGGAATGCTTACTGATTCACGCAGCTTCCTTTCATATCCGCGGCATGAGTATTTTAGAAGAATCCTCTGTAGGATTATCGGCGAATGGGCCGAGGCAGGCGAAATTCCCGCTGATTTTGAAACACTCGGCAGGATTGTTAAAGATATTTCTTTTACAAACGCGCTGCACTATTTTGAAAAGAAACGGGCTTCCGCTTGACAAAAAGCGTCTTGGGCCGCGAATACACGGCTCAGGGCGCACATTGAGTATTCTTTTGTCCCCGCACGGGCTGTTTTTCGGCGGGATAAAGATGCGTTTGGGGGAAGTTTTCCCTCTTAATGAAAGATTGAGTGGTTTTTTATACTATAAATACACTATTTTTTGGAGGAAACATGGGTAAAATCATTACGTTTGGTGAAATTATGCTGCGTTTGGCGCCGGAGGGTTACTATCGTTTTACTCAGGCCGATTCTTTCGGGGCGAGCTACGGGGGCGGAGAAGCGAATGTCGCGGTTTCTTTATCGAATTTCGGTCTTGATGCGGCTTTTGTAAGCAAGCTTCCGACACATGAAATCGGGCAGGCGGCGATTAACAGTCTGAGGGCGCTCGGGGTTGATACTTCGCATATTGTCCGGGGCGGAAATCGCGTCGGCATCTATTTTTTAGAAAAAGGTGCCTCTCAGCGTCCTTCTAAAGTTATCTACGACCGCGCTTATTCGTCTATCGCGACGGCAAAAGCAGAAGATTTTAACTGGGACAAGATTTTTGACGGTGTATCATGGTTCCACTGGACGGGCATAACGCCGGCTTTGGGTGATAATGTTGCCGCTATAACGCTGGAAGCCTGTAAAGTTGCCAAGAAAAAGGGAATTACGGTTTCCTGTGATCTTAACTACCGAAAAAATCTCTGGTCAAAAGAAAAAGCCGGGGCGGTTATGGGCGATCTTATGCCCTACGTTGATGTCTGTATAGCAAACGAAGAAGATGCTTCCGATGTTTTCGGCATTAAGGCGGGTAATACCGACATTACAAGCGGGAAAATCAACCGTGAGGGGTATCAGGATGTGGCGAAAGCCTTGGCGGAGAAGTTTCATTTTAAGCTTGTCGCGATAACCTTGCGGGAATCTATTTCGGCGAATGATAATAACTGGGCGGCAATGTGTTATGACGGCAAAGATTATCATTTTTCAAAAAAATATGCCCTGCATATCGTTGATCGTGTGGGCGGCGGTGACAGTTTTGGCGCAGGTCTTATTTATGGGCAGTCGAGCGGTATGACTGTTCCCGATACTCTGGAATTTGCCGTTGCAGCGTCCTGTTTAAAGCACAGTATCGAAGGCGATTTTAATATGGTCTCTGTTGATGAAGTAAAAAAGCTTGCATCAGGCGATGCTTCCGGAAGGGTACAGCGCTAGATAGGGTTTGGGGTAGAGAGGGGTAGAGGGTATAGATTTTATCAGAAAGCCTGTACCATACCCCAACTCTTCTAAACCTTTGCTTCGGGTATTAGGTAAAGATGGCTAATCACTCCCATACCCTAAACCCAAGACCCTACTACCCTTCTTTTGGGGTATCGGGTATAGTTCTTACCAGAAAGTTACTACCCCATACCCGAAGCAGGGGAATAGGGTCGGGGAGCAGATCTGCAACTCTCTGATATTCCCATACCCTCTACCCAACAGCCCTAGACCCTAGCGCACACAGAATGCGGGGGCAACGCCGTTCTCATTATTTAGCGGGCCGGTGGCATTACGACCCGTATATATCACGACATAACGACCGAGGCTATCGGTCGAAAGCGAAGCGGTCCAATAAGTTGTATCCTCCTTAG
>JAITXS010000025.1 GCA_031284645.1 Spirochaetaceae bacterium
TTTCTGATAAAATCAAAACCCTATACCCGCCACCCTGAACCCTGGTAAGACCCTAATAAGCAAGGAGGGAAAAAAGATGGCAGCAAGGAAAAATCTGACGGCATTAATACTGGGTATTATGCTCTCTGCGGGAATGGCATCGTGCGAGAACTGGATGATCGAGCAGCTGCTTGAGCGGAACGAGCCTTCTGGCGGGGGGAACGGCGGCGGTTCGACTGTAGAGCGGGTGGAGATCACAAACGGGACAGAGCGTCGCGGCGGGGTCGGGGGTGCATTGATAATCAGGACGGAAGTATATCCTGCCAACGCAACGAACAAAGAAGTGAAATGGACATCAAGCAATCCTGAGATAGCGGATGTCGTAGGGACAGCAAACGGGGCCACAGTACAGTTATTTGAGATAGGGAGCACGGAAATAAGGGTAAAGCCGGCGAACGGGGGGAAGGACGCGGTTTGTACAATAACTGTAGTTCCCGCAGGCTCAGGGGTGGTGGTAACGGGGATAAGCCTGGACAGATACAGTCTGAACATGGAAGAAGGGGGTAGCACAGAAACACTGGTTGCGACAGTGTTGGCGACAAGCGTAACGGACGAGCCAATAAGCTGGGCATCAAGTAATACAGGCGTGGCAACGGTGAGCAATGGCGAGGTAAGACCGGTAGGATTCGGGAGTACGGCAATAACGGCGAGTGTAAGCGGCATAACTCCTGCGATCTGTGTGGTAACGGTGAGTGAATCAACATCACCGGATTTGTCAGTCAAATTCAAAGCTACGGGTGCAACAGACGTGAAGCTGATAGAAAACACTTTTCAGAAGATACATGAGTATCTGAGTGGGCTTTCCAGGCCGTCATATATAGAGATAGACAAAAAGATAAAGCTGGGGGATTACATAGATTTGGCGGGTCTGAAGGTGGATGAATATAACGGGAGTGGGGCGATAGATGAATCAGAGAACACTCCTATAGATGGTGGAGCGAACGGGTATTTGTTACGGATAATGGTGGTAGGGATAAATTCGTTTAATGCACAGGGGTTATATACGGGAGGCGGGACACCTGCAAGACCGCATATCGTGATGCAGTTTCAGAATGTACCGGTAAGACGGATGATAGATCCTTCAAGCCAGGCGTATGGAACGAGTGAGATGCGGGCGTATATTACAGTGAATTTCAAGAATGGGCTCGAGGCTGCGGGAGTACCGATGGATACGGATATCATCTGGGGCCCTAATCGCATAATAACGAATACGCCGCAAAGCGGAATTCAGACGATAACAGACAAGCTCTGGCTGCCGACAGAGAGGGAGATGTTTAATGTCAGCAGCAGTTCTAATAGTAGCAGGGAGAATCCGACTAATCAGGCTTATCTTGAGTATTATGTGGACAATGCAAAGCGGCTAAAATACGTCAAGACAGGGGGGAGTCCAGCGTGGTATTGGGAGTCATCGCCGGCTAACGGCAGTTCCACCATGTGTTGCGCTGTGAATTCCGGTGGGATTGCCGTTAGCAGCGGCGGCAGCGGCGGCACTGGCGTTGCCCCCGCATTCTGTGTGCAGTGATCTGGGGTCTAAAATAGGGTAGTAGGGGAAAGGGTATGGGGTACTGAAATGATTAGATATCTGCTACCCTATACCCAATGACCCTATCACACTAAAGAGGGGTAGAGGGTATGGAATATATCTGATATTGCTAGACCCTATAACCCCTGACCCAATACCCTTCTTAGTAGGGTATTGGAGAGATCAGAACTCCACCCCTCATCCCGAAGCAAGGGTCAAGGGGAGTTGGGCATGGTACAGGCTTTCTGGTAAAGTCTAAACCCTATGACCCTTTCTACCCATAACCCTAAGTTAGCTAAAGTCCTCTATCAATTTTTTAAAGAATATTTTATAGTCTTTTGTAAACTTGCCGAAAATGAACTGAACAGCAAGGGGAGATTTTTTTCTTATGGCATATACTAACGCATTGGCAGCTTACAGGCAAACTAAAATTAAGACTGCGGGGCAAGGGCAGCTTGTTATCATGCTCTACGATGGGGCGGTGAAAAACCTCGATTTCGCGATTGAACTGCTTGCATTAAGCGCAGACAAAAAACGGGATCCGGGCGGAATCGAAAAAATAAGCAAAGCGGTAATCAAGGCACAGGAAATCGTAACCGAGTTGATGGTGTCTTTGGATTTTGAACGAGGCGGGGAAATTGCAAAAAATCTTTTTGCGCTTTACACCTGGTTCAACAAGGAACTGCTTGAAGCAAATATCTCCCGCGATGGGAAGCGTATTTCCGCTGTCAGGACGATGATCGGTGACTTGCGGGGTGCATGGACCGAAATTATCGCAAAAACAGCCTCGGAAGACAAAAAAGCTCCGACAGGTATCAGTCTCGCAGGTTGATATGCCGGAAAAATCACAGACAACAAGCCCCCTCAGAGTCGTTCAGGAAAGCGGGAAAGAGCGTGACACGGCTCTTTTAACTTATTTCCGGGATTTACTCACAGAGCAGGGTGATGACTTTCGTTCATATATTGCAGTACTCGACAGGCAAAAAAAAGCTTTGGAAAAGGGTGGGGGCGGGGAACTTGCCGCTGACATCGAAACATATACCGGCATGGAAGAGAAAATTATCACGGATATTTTTTCCGTTCAAAAAAGCATAACCCCCCTGTACTCAAGCTTTGCGGCCGGAAAGCCGGAGATTCAAGCATTACACGGGAGCCTTCTTGTCTTAAAAGCTGAGGCAAAAAAAAGAGTAGAGGAAAACAAAGAACTCCTGCAGCAAAGGCTCACCTTTCTGCGCGGAGAATTAAAACATATCAGAACAAATCCGTTTAGAAAGAAAGGGCGGACGATCTACGGTCAAAACGCCGCGCCTTTACTGGTAGATGTCTCGGGATGAAAGCGCCGCTCTATCTTATTGATTCCTATGCCTTGATTTACCGTTCGTATTTCGCGTTTATGACTCATCCTCTGCGAAACAGGAGCGGGGAGAATATTTCAGCACTCTACGGCTATGCGCGGCTTATTTCGCTTTTACTTGAGCGCGCGGCGAGCTGTAACGCGGATATCCGCATTGCCGCGGTCTTTGATTCACGCGGCCCCACATTCCGTAAAAAAAAATATCCTGAATACAAGGCGACAAGACAAAAAGCGCCGCCCGACCTGCATAGTCAGGTGCCGAAAGTCGAAGAATTTTTAAAGGCGCTCGGTATAAGTGTTCTCTACGCCGAAGGCTTTGAAGCCGATGATATTATCGCGACTCTGGCAGAGCGCTGCCGGAAAGAAGGGCGGGAGTGTTGTATCATCTCATCGGATAAGGATCTATTGCAGCTTGTCGGGAACGGCATATATCAGCTGCGTCCGGTGAAAAATCAGGGAACACAGACTGAGGAAGACGGAACTCCGGCGATGGAAATCCCCGGGCTTCGCTTTCTTCCCAATTATGAGCCTGTCGGCCCCGGGGAAGTAAAAACCGAATGGGGTGTTCCGCCTGAAAAAATTCTTGACTTGCTTTCCCTTACCGGCGACAGCTCCGACAATGTGCCCGGCGTAAAAGGCGTTGGCGAGAAAACCGCGCTAAAATTAATGTTACGATACGGTTCATTGGACGAGATCTATCATAATATCGCTGCCATTGAAGGCACAGTCGGCAAAAAACTTGCCGCAGATAAAGAAAACGCATATCTTTCCCGTGATTTAATCACGTTGATCTACGATGTTCCGCTTGAAATCCAGGGTATAGACGATTTTTCCCTTGAAAAACTGAACCGGAACTCCGGTGCACAGCTTCTTTTGCGGGAAGAAATACCAAGCGTTGCGAAACAAATCGCGGGGAACAGGGAAGAGACAGGGGAAGGCGGGGAAACACAGACAGAAAAAAGCCGGAACAAGACGGAAAATAGAGACAGCGAAGGAATCGGAGACAGTGCGGAAAATACGGAAAGCATCCAAAGAGCGAAATCTCCGTTTTCATTAAGACCGGTAAAAGAAATCACTCCCGATCCCTCACTCTTGGGTGACGGTGTTTATACCGTCATAACAGCATATTCCGAACTGGAAGAATTCCTGAAAAAAGCAAAAGACCAAGGCTTTTTTGCCCTGGATTTTGAAACCGATTCCCTTGACGCATGGCACGCTCATCCGGTTGGAATTTCACTTGCACTACGCCCAAAAGAAGCATATTACCTACCCTTGTTTACCGGCGATTGGAATGAGAATTTAGAAATGACAAACAGCGGCGATTATTTAAAACCATCTTTGGTAAAAGAACTCCTCTCTCCCCTGCTCTCTGATCCGGCTGTCACAATCATTGCCCATAACGCAAAGTATGACTACGAAGTATCCCGCGGCTGGGGACTAGACCGCTGGAAAGCAAAAATCTGGGACACTATGGTCGCCGCATGGCTTTACGACAGCGACCGGGGCAGCTATTCACTGGATGCGTTGAGTGCTTCTTATTTTAACTACACGGCGATCCCTTTCACCGCAGTGGTACCAAAAGGCGGAAACTTTGCCGATGTCCCTCTTGAAACAGCCTGCCGTTATTCAGCCGAAGATGCCGACCTCTGTATCAGAATGAAGAGCTTTCTGGAGCCGAAACTCGAAGCAATGAACATGCTTTCACTCTTTAACGAGATTGAAATGCCGCTCCTTCCGGTTTTAGCCGAAATGGAAGGCCGCGGCATCAAAATACAGGGCGACCATTTAAAAAAATACGGCGTTGAGATCTCCTCGGAACTTAACGGGATTGAGGCGGAAACATGGAAACTTGTCGGACATGAGTTTAACTTAAGCTCCCCGAAACAATTGCAAACAGTCCTCTTTACCGAGCGCAGACTCAAACCCACAAAAAAAACAAAAACCGGCTGGTCAACCGATGTAGCGGTTCTCGAGGAACTTGCCCGTGAAGACCGCGTTCCCGAACTGCTCCTCCGGCATCGCACACTCTCAAAACTCAAGTCAACCTACATAGACGCCCTTGCCGGAACTGCCGATAGCCAGGGACGAATACACACAAGCTTTATTCAAACCGGCACTGCCACCGGACGACTTTCCAGCAGGGAACCCAATTTACAAAATATCCCCATACGGGATGAATCCGGACGGCGCATACGTGAAGCCTTTATTGCCGGAGAAGGCAAAATGCTCATCTCCGCCGACTACAGCCAAATAGAACTTGTCGTACTCGCCCATCTTTCAGGCGATAAAAATCTTGCCGATGCCTTTAACGAAGGGAAAGACGTACATACAAGAACAGCTGCGCTCATCTTCGGCATCAAAGAACAGGATGTAGACGCAACCCAGCGGCGCATCGCAAAAGTCATCAATTTCGGCATCATGTACGGCATGAGCTCCTTCCGCCTCTCCAATCAACTCAAAATCGGAAGAAAAGAAGCCTCGGATTTTATCAAAGCCTATTTCAACACCTATTGCGGCATCAAAAACTTCATCGAAAAACTCATAGCCGAAACAGAAAAAACAGGCTTTGTCAGCACCATTTTCGGACGCAGACGAGCCATCCCGACAATCAATTCCGCGAATAAAACAGAAAAAGCCGCTGCCGAGCGCGTCGCAATGAACACCCCCATACAAGGCAGCGCCGCCGACATCGTCAAGAAAGCAATGATAGATTTGGATAAAGCCCTTGACCTTAGCACAGGCAGAGGGGGGGAAGCCTCCCCCCCGGCTTCGAACCTGCGGTTCTCCGCCACCCCCCTCAGCGGGGAGCAATGCCCCCCGCAACGCCCCCACATCCTCCGGACTCCGGCCATGCTCCTTCAAGTACACGATGAGCTCATCATTGAGTGTCAGGAAAGCGATGTAGAAGAAACCATAACAATCGTCCGCTCCGTCATGGAAAACGCCGTAAAACTTTCCGTCCCGCTGCGGGTAAGCGTGGAAAGCGGAAAACGCTGGGGCGATTTCCACTAAAAAGCCTGAAATATTTTACGCTTTCCTTCGACGATCTCCCCTCCTCATTGTTCAAGCAGCACACACTCCTTTCCCCTCTAAACCGACCCGCAATTTAATATAAGATTTAATAAGCTCAAAGGACACGAAGGACGGAAAGTGGGGAGAGTTGGGTACGATACAGGGCTTTCTGGTAAAACCAAAACCCTATTACCCTTTACCCATGACCCTAATGTAGATATTTTTCAAATGAGATGTGCTAAAGGTTGCTTGACAAAAACCCGCCATTCATCATAAACTTATGCTATGAGGGAAAGGGTGAGAGATTTAATATCGGAGAGAGTCCGATCTATGTTCTCTTTGACTGACACGGTAGCAGAATACCTGTCGCTACACGCCCACAGCGCTGCGCCCCAATACCCAATACCCAATACCCAATACCCAATACCCAATACCCAATACCCAATACCCAATACCCAAATTATTATTTAAGCGAAAAAAAGTTTGTCAAGCCCCCTGTGGGGAAA
>JAITXS010000110.1 GCA_031284645.1 Spirochaetaceae bacterium
TATACTAAAAACACATCCTGTCAGGATGTCGCTTAAGTTTTCATGAGCTTAAGTTCGGCTAGATTTTTGTTCTTGGGCAACCACCCCTTTTCGGCTAGATTATTTTTTAGGCAATGCGTAATCTTGACACAAAAATTAAGAAACAATATTATGAATATTGGATTGATATATGAAAAAAATATGAATATATATTTTAATATCACTTACTATTTATAAAACCACGGCAGGTGAGATACCAAATAATTTTGATGGTGTTTGTGAAGAAATAATTATCAGCAACAATAAAGAATATATAGAAAACAATATTGAGAATTCTTGGGAAGCAATTGTAGATATATTGTTCAAAAATAATGTATCAGGAAATGAAATCTATTATACTGGATCATATTATAGGGGCAATGGATGTTTTTGGATAAAAAATAATGGAACAAAACAAATTGTGTTGGAAACTTATATTAGATATGGACCTACAATAAGATGGCATAGTGAAAATATAGCTGAAATATTTATTCCAACAGGGTCGCCATTTCGACATTCATATTTTTTTGATTTTTTAGATAATAAAATATCTGATGCATATATGTTTCCAATATACCTTGATCCTGAAAAGAATCTTGTAATACTCATTAATGAAGGTTGTTTAGACGTTTATGATTTTAAGAATAATATGTTTATAAGACGGTATACATTTGACGAAGATACAAGGGTATTAAATTTATTAGTATTTGGAAGTTACAAAATAAAAATTGAAAATAATAAATTATATTTTACTTACGAAGAAAATTTTGATGATACAAAAGGAATTTATATTTTTGATTATTGAGAAAATAAAAAAAACAGCCCAAACTTCGCATAACCGGCTTACGCTTCGCCGCAGTAGGCGCTCGGGTGCGCCACATCCGTGCGGCGCAAAATGCTACGGATTTTTTTATTGAGCCATAAAAAAATCCGTGTGCAGCCGGAACGTTATGTGCCATTTTTTGCGCCCAATGCCGTTTAACCGTGATAAAGGAGGTAGATTTTCAAGGACGCAATAAAAAACCTGAGTTGATCAGGAACACTGCACATCTATGTGCAGGAAAATAAATTTTATATAAAACAGGAGAGAAAATTATGGATCAAGAAACTAACGGAACAGGAAAAAACGCATATGCGCCGCCGGTATATCCGACTTCGCCAATAAATTCTGTATCAATAATGTCAAATAAAGAATTGCGTGCCCGCACCAGAGAACAGCTTCATGGTGTATGGAAAAAGATGGCATTTGCCTTTTTAGTTGTATTTCTGGTACACATACCGTTTTATGCCAGTATTGCTTTAAATCAACTACACCCTGATGTTACTGCATTTATTATACTCCATGCAGTATTATACATTACATCAATAGTTATCGCCGGACCGTTTTATTTAGGATTTGCAGGGTATTTTTTGAAACGAATACGCGGAGAAGATATTTTTATAAAAAATATATTTGATGGGTTCAAACAATTTTGGCGCGGTTTTGTATTGATGCTACTAACATCCATATTTATACTTTTATGGATGTTATTATTATTTGTGCCAGGTATTATTAAAAGCTTTTCATATTCAATGGTATTTTTTATCTTACACGATAATCCTGAAATGAAACCAAATCAGGCATTAAAAGAAAGTTGCCGAATGATGAAGGGCTATAAATGGAAATTATTTTGTTTAGAGTTTAGCTTTATTGGTTGGGGTTTATTGGGAATATTAACATTAGGTGTAGGATATTTTTGGCTTTGCCCGTATATGTATATGAGTATTGCAAATTTTTATGAAAATCTAAAAGCAAGTCGAAAAAACTAAATATTTATCATATTAGGCGGGTCGTATACAGCCGGAACGTTAAATGCAAGTTTTTATACCGCCGCAATTATTGTCGCGAGTAATAAATGAAAATTACCGGAACACTAGGCGACATAACTTTGCAAAACGCGCTTGCGTTCCGGTTCTTGAAGGTGCTTGAGCGCTTTTTTTTCGATTTGGCGTATTCTCTCTTTTGTCAAATGCAAGCGATCACCGATCTCCCGCAGAGGCATCTTGGAACCGTTTTCAAGGCCGTATCTACAACGAATCACCATAGCCTCTCTTTTGTCCAAGGCGTTCAACGCCGACTCAATATCCTCCCGCATCGCTTTTTTTTCGGCAAAATCATAAGGAGTCGGGAACAACTTGTCCTGAATCGTTTCCCCCAAAACAATAAGGGAATCACTGCTCTTGGAAACCGGCGTATCAAGGGAAATCATCTCCCGACTCATATTGATGAGGTCTGAAACAAGCGTTTCGCGCATATCAAGCATCAGTGCAACTTCCCTTATTTCATTTTCCCGCGAAAAAGAGTCCTGAATTTCCTTTCTCGCGCGTTCAATTCTTGAAAGTTCCCCGGCGCGGTTCATGGGAAGGCGTATCATTCCTGATTTTTCGTAAATAGCCTTTAAAATAGACTGCTTGATCCACCATACGGCATAGGAAATAAAGTGATATCCCTTATTCACGTCATAGCGCTCAACAGCGCTAATCAAACCGATATTTCCCTCGCTGATAAGATCCGACAAGGGCAGACCGTTTCCCTTGTACCGTTTCGCAATATTGATAACAAAACGAAGATTCGAGTTGACCAATGTATCAAATGCATTTTTATCCCCGACAGCGACAAGTCGTGCACAGCGCTCTTCCTCTTCCCGTGTTAAAAGCGGTATCTTGCGAATCTCATTGATGTATATTGAAAGAATATCCTCACCGTTATCTCGGCTGTGGTTTTCAATGGTCTTGCTTTTCATTTTGGCCGGTTTGTTTGATGTTCGCATGATGGTATTCTCCTCGCCCACAAAGCAAACTGTGGGCCCCCCAGAGGGTTCAGCAATTTGATATGCTCAGCCAGCCGATATACAAGCGGCAAACGACATGAACAAAGTACGCAAGGCAATTTTCAGGCGTGATTACTTTACGTGTATCAGCTTACAGCGCCTGATAGGGTCACGGGAAATTCGGGCTGTAAAGGGTCGGCCCATCATCTCTTTTTCTCCAAGTCGTATACACGGGCGTTTCTTTTTGATACTCCCGGGCTCCTTGACTTGTCACGTGTTACATTATATCATCTATGATAATTTTTGTCAAATTAATTTGGGGGGATTCCGGTGTAGATGCATTAAAAACTTCTAACTCCTTATGTGGTAAAGAATTAACATGATACACGCGGAAGATTTATTTCTTGTAACTTATTATAATATAACAAGTTATCTATTTAATAAAATCGTCCTATGATTGATTTGAGTATTAAAAATTTTTTACGGATTACAGGTTTGTCATTATTATCCGGAAGGGAGAGCTTTTCACGAAAGGACTGAATCAAGCTGCGGTGAAGATAGTGAATCATTATTAATCATATAAAAATCCGTTCTATACGTGTGCGAAAAAATAGCTTAAAAAATGCCGGACTATTCTACCTTTACCCTGAAACTCGTTGTATGAGTACCGGCTTGGAGAAAAAATACCAATTTCTGAGAGTCAAAGGGTATCTTCCAACGGAATTCTTCTTTTTCCGCCGCGGTGAACACAATGGTGTAGTTATGAAACTTTGCTTTGCCGTCGTTCCCCACCGGATTATCCGCCGGGGAAACGCTTGCCGTAACGATACCGGTAAATGCGTTTTTTTTATTGGATTGTTTTTTTAATACAACAAAACATGAGCTATCGTTGCCGCGAATTGAGCTTATCGTAATACTGTTTCCGTCGAGTGTGGTTTGATTTTCAGGAAGAAGATAGGTCATAAATAAGATCATCAGACACATCACTATAATAACAGTAAAAAGCGCAGCTTTTGGTTTTGAATCGGTCAGCGATGAAAGAAGCGTTTTTTTCGGGTGGGGGGGATTCTCGTAAAGCGCACGTACCTGCGGGCTTGCCTTTTCTATGCGTTCCGCACGATTGTAATAGTAATGCAGACCCTTTTCCGGAATTTTGTGCTCGTCCATTATTACATCTCTTCGGCAAGTTTATCCGTACGCCACCATACTAATTTTACCCGAAAATTATCGGCAAGAAGGGCTGATAACACGCCCTCTTCGGATACATTAAACGTAAAAAACTGAAGCTCATCGGCCTGTGCTTTAATAACGCCGCGGCGCTGTTTATTCGGGTCTTCAGTGTTAAGAATTAAAATTGAAAAACCATCTTCAACAGGGGAATAAAAAAAGAGTTTACCCCCCCTCATTGCTCCGAACATTGAATATAAAAGATTTTCGCTTACACGTTTGCCGTTTTCCGTATGTATTGATTCGAAAAAAGGAATCTCCGTGTGACTAATATACTCGCCGCTCTCCAAATCAACGCTCCACAGATATGAGCTATCAGGCTCAATACCGGCGGCCGTATTGATAGCTGCGTCAAAAATTTCATGGTAATAATCTATTTTTATATAAATCCTTGCGGTATCCGGAGATACCGCGATACCGTCCAGGGAGGGCAAGACCCCCTCTCTGTTTTCGGGTACAGGCAGCCTGTCATTGCTGAATCGTATTTCCGATAATTGGTTCCCGTTTGCATCGTACGTGTAAACGATCCTTCCTTTCGGTACGCGGCAAATAACAAGCAATTGGTCGTTTTGAGTTACGGCTAAATTTTCTATAAGGGTAAAAGGCGTCCCGCCCGGCCCTTCCTGACCTAAATATTCGATAAAGCGGCCTGAACTGTCAAAATGTAAAACGATTCTATCCATGATAGCTTTTTCCGTTTTATTGTAACTATGCCGTTCATCGGGCAGGGTATCAACAACAAAAATATTTTTCCGTGAATCCACGGCAATATGCGAAGGGTATTGTAATGGCCACGGGTTTGCCCAGCGTGTTTCAATTCCTTCGCTTTTTGGTTTAAGCGTTACCGGCGGCGGATTTGTTTCTTCGTTATAAATCATAAACAAGAGGTCGCCGTAAGAATTATAGCGGACAATTTTTTGTCCGTTGCCGTTTGCGATATAAAACTGCCCGTCTCTCATGGTAAGTCCGGTAGGATCCTGACTGCGCCTTCCCTCAAGATTAAATAAATCCAGATCCCCCTCAATTCTGCCTATATCAAAAAAAGCCAAGTCCTGGCGCTCAATTGAGCGAGTCTCTGTATTGGAACAGGCGCTCGTTATACAAAAAAACGCTAAAAAAATTATCGAAAAAACAAGGCCGGCAAACACCTTTATAGAGATTTTCCGTTTTTGGTACTTACCTTTCGTGAAGTTCAACTTTCTTTTTCCTTCTAAACAGGCGGTAATTTATTTCGGGAAATACATTGTTTTTTTGTTCAAGATCGGTCAGAAACAAAACCGAAAGCCGACTGTTTCCTAAAGCTTCGTATAATGTGGTAAAATTACGTATATGCCTTTTTAGTGTGTCCCGAGCATAGCAACACCATTCGTTTGGAATATTCTGCTCGCTATTAGCGCAGAGCTTAACTAATTCTGCATCCGTTGCTAAAAGGATTTCCCGTGCGGCCTGGTTTAAAATACGCTCCCGAATGCCGCTTTCCTCATCAAAGCGTTCCGAAAGCTCAATCATTCGTACAATCGCACGTAATAAGTGCCGGTATATCCAGTTGTTAGACGAATCAAAGTATGCTTCTGCGTAACCGTTATATCCTGACGATGAATATTCAGGGGCAATAAGCTGGAAATCACTGGTCTTTTCCTGATAGAGGTAAGCGGAAGGCGTGATAAATTCGATTTCAGGGTAAGATATACCTTGCCTTATCACTTCCTCAATAAAAGTCCAGCCTTCATACCAGAAACGTCCAAAATATTTAAACGGGAACACAGAGAGGCTTATGGCTTTTTTATGCATGATGTTTTGAGCTTCCGAGAGGCTTTTAATCCTGTTTGACAAAAACGTTCCGGCTGCTTTTTTCGCGGCATCTCGTGCCTGTTCAATATTGTATATTTCTTTAGATTCTCCCTGTGTATAATACTTATAACCTGTCTCAAGGCGAATCCCCTCGACCGACAAAAAATTAATGACATTATGCAGGGGCAGATCAAAACCGGCATCATCAAAATAAGAACGGAACAACTTGTTATGCGCAAAGCCGCTTTCCTTGTTCATAACATCCTGATATGCATAAAAATCTTTTACTAAAAGGCATAATCCGTTTTTCGTTTTTAGCGGATAAAATGATCCGGTTTCCGGAACCGGACGAGAAAGCAGGGCGGCGTGAGTATCAATAATCGTCCATTCGAATTGATGCGAACGTAAAATCCGGTCTAAATTTTCACAATACGCCAATTCCGGCAGCCAAAATCCCTGAGAGGAATCCTTGAAAAAAGCCTTATGCGAAGCCGCCGCCGTTTCAATTTGCGCGTCAATTGCGGAAGGATAATTGATATAAAACGGGAGGTAGGCGTTCATTGCCGCCGTCATCATCAATTCCAGTCTTCCTTTTTGGGCATGGGCCGACAAAACATTCGGAATATTTTTTTGATAACGCTCGGTAAAAAGCGTACGTGTTTCACACGCACGTTGATAATAATGCTGCGCCAGGACGAGTATTTCAGGCGTATCCCTTCGACGGTCAATTTCTTTTTCGCCAAAGATGATTTGATTATTAAGATAATCAAGGTAGCGGCTGATAACAAGCTCATCTCTTAAAAGCTGACAAAGGATAGGCGATACAACCAGTGTTATGTGCGAGGGAATGTGCTCCGCCTCAAACCTGTCAAGCATTTCAAGGAACGGTATAAAAGAGAGTGAAAGCGTTTCAAAAAAAGGCATTTCTTCATAGACAAAACGGCTTTCACTTTCCCTGACAAAAGGCAGGTTTGCGTGAAAAACAAAAGAAATAACGTTTTTTTCACTCATAAATATTGCTTTCTTTTGAGTCTGTACAAGCGGAAAATATTCCAAGTCATTATCTTAATCCTCGCTTTCCCGCACATTAAAAGCGGCAGACTCTTTTATCACCTGATCGGCAATACGACCGCTGATCGGCGAATAATGAGAGGCCTCAATGCTAAAGGAGCCTGTCCCGCTTGTAATTGAACGCAGATCAATCGAATAGCGGAGCAGTTCGCTGTGCGGCACCTGTGCCCGAATTTCCTGAAGGCCGCCGCCAAGCGGCGTTTGCCCTTGTATCTTGCCCCGTCTCGAGGAAAGATCGCTTAATACATCCCCAAGGTGTTTTTCCTCAACAAAAACCGTTAGATTCATAATCGGTTCAAGAAGTACCGGAGACGCGAGTTTCATTGCTTCGCGGAATGCGTTTCTGGCGGCAAGGCTGAACGATAATTCGGAAGAATCAACCGGATGATATTTACCGTCAACAAGTTTTACTTCAACATCAACAACCGGATACCCGGCGATAACACCGCGGGACATGGCTTCGGCAATGCCTTTCTCGATACCCGGAATATAACTTTTCGGCACTGCGCCGCCGAAGATCGCATTGATAAACTTAAAGTGTTCCCCGTGTTCCGGGGGCGCAATTTCCAGCACAACACGCCCGTACTGCCCGTGTCCTCCGGTTTGTTTTTTATGGGTATACTCTGCCCGTGCGTCTTTTGTAACGGTCTCGCGGTAGGCAATATGGGGGATGCTTGTTTGAACTTCAATTTTTTGGTTTTGTTTAATCTTGTCAAGGACAACATTAATATGGAGCTCTCCCATGCCCGAGATAACCGTCTCTTTTGTTTCCGAGTTAAATACACAACAGAATGTTTTGTCTTCTTCCGTGGCCCGGACAAGGCAGTCGCCGAGTTTCGCATCATCTTTTTTTGACAGCGCACTCACGGATACCGAATAAACCGGATCCGGAAGACGAAGCGGGATAAATTTCAACGCCGCATCGTTCGCCCCGATGGTATCGTTTGTTTTTAGCGCGGGCGATTTGGTAACAATGCCTATATCACCGGCATAAAGCGTTTTGAGCTCGCTCAGCTTTTTCCCTATGCAGCTATGAATTCTGCCGATTCGCTCTTTTTTATCTTCACTCACATTAAACACATCGGTCTCGGCATTTAATGTCCCCCCTATCACCTTTACCCATGAAAGTTTACCGGAAAACTGATCAAAGACTGTTTTTATGACAAGGGCGGCAAGCGGCGCGTCCGCATTCACACGAACTTCTTCTTGTTCACCGTTCCGGTTTAACACGATATCTTTTGCTATTGCCGGAGAAGGGGCAACCAAAGCCATAAAATCAAGGAAAGGAATAAGCCCTGAGTTCTGTAGTGCGGCGCTCGCAAAAGCGGGCACGTAGAGATTTTTTTCAAGCGCTTCCCGCAGTCCTTGATGAACCTCTTGCGGGTCCAGAGAACCAAGAAGAATGTATTTTTCGGTAAGAATTTCATCTCCGTCGGCGGCTATTTCCATAAGTTTAAGCCGCGCGTCAATTGTTGCCTGCTTGAATTCAGGGGGAATCGGGCCTTCTTTTTCAAGGGTGCTACTGTTTTCTCCGGCAAAATAAGCACATTCTTTTAAAACATCAATAACGCCTTTAAAGTCAGGGCCTTCTCCCATCGGGATTGTAAAGGGAACCGGCTCAATCTTGAATTTTTCTTTGATATCGTCCAAAGACTCTGCAAAATGAGCGCGTTCCCCGTCAAGTTTGGTAATAAAAACACCACGCGGTTTCTTTCTGCCGTCCAAATTCCGCCATAGCTTGATTGTTTCAATTTGAACACCGGCAGCCGCGTCAATGACCAGCATAGCCAATTCACAGGCACGGAAGCTCAAAATAACATCTCCGGTAAAATCCGAGGCACCCGGGGTGTCAAAAATATTGATTTTTGTACCACCGTACTCAATACCGGCAAGTGTCGAGTAAATCGAATTTTTATGTTTCACCTCTTCGGGAGATGACGCGCTTACGGTCTTCCCCTGTCCGGCGATCTCCGGCTTCGCTATTGCGCCTCCGGCAAACAAAACCCGCTCAAAAAGCGTTGTTTTTCCGGTTCCGCCATGTCCTGCGAGCGTAACATTTCGAATTAAATCAGTATTGTACTCCATAAAATGCCTCTAATTATAATACACCGGTTTACCATATTTTTCAACACCATTCCAATATATTTCTCCCCTTTGACATCAAGCAGCGTATAGTCTACTATATGCTTTATGGAAAACAATGAAAAAGCAGTTGAAACAGGCGATTTTATAAGAGAGGCAATAAAAGAAGATCTGAAAAACGGGCGTTACCGCTATGTGCGTACACGTTTTCCGCCGGAACCTAACGGCTGGCTCCATATAGGGCATTGCAAAGCGATTTCGATTGATTTTTCTCATGCACAAGAATTCGGGGGAACAACAAATCTTCGCATGGATGATACGAATCCGGCAAAAGAGGATATTTCCTATGTGCAGGCCATAGAACGCGATATCCGGTGGCTTGGCTACCAATGGGACAACGAATTTTTTGCCTCCGATTACTATGAATACTTCTACGATTTAGCGGTAAAGATTATTAAAAAAGGCAATGCTTATGTTGACGATTTAAACGATGAGCAAATACGCGAATACCGCGGGACAGCGGCGAGCGACAAAAATAATATCACGCTTACCCCGCCCGGCAGGGACAGCCCGTACCGAACACGCAGTGTTGAGGAGAATCTCGACCTTTTTGCCCGTATGCGGGCCGGTGAATTTTCTGATGGCGCAAAAACCCTTCGCGCAAAAATCGACATGGCGCATCCCAATCTGGTGATGCGCGATCCGGTGATGTACCGCATTAAACGCGAGACACACTACCGCGTGGGCGACAGCTGGTGTATTTATCCGATGTATGATTTTGCCCACCCGCTTTCCGATGCGAAAGAGGGAATTACCCACTCACTATGTTCTCTGGAATTTGAAATTCACCGACCGCTTTACGACTGGTTTATCCGCGAGGCCGAGGTTTTCCCCAGCCGTCAGATTGAATTTGCCCGCCTGAACCTGAGCTATACCGTGCTTTCCAAGCGCTGGCTTTTTCAATTGGTAAAGGAAAACCGGGTGTCCGGATGGGATGATCCCCGAATGCCGACTCTTGCCGGACTGCGCCGCCGTGGTTACACTCCGCACGCCATCCGTGATTTTATGTCCCGTATCGGCGTTGCCAAAACGGACAGTATGGTTGATATCGCCTTGCTTGAGTATTGCCTACGCGAAGATCTTAACAAAAAGGCGCTGCGGGTTATGGTCGCGCAAAAACCTTTAAAACTTATTATTGAAAACTGGGAAGAGGGGAAATTTGAAGAACTCGAAGCAGTGAATAACCCCGAAGACCCATCGGCCGGAACACGAAAAGTCCAATTCGGTCGGGAACTCTGGATTGAGGAAGATGATTTCCAGGAAAATCCGCCGCCAAAATACCACCGGCTTTTTGTCGGCAACCGTGTGCGTCTCCGCTATGGTTATATTGTAAGCTGTACGGGTTTTGAAAAAGACTCAAACGGGAAGATTAGCGCAGTACGCTGCACCTACGATCCGACGACACGCGGCGGCAATGCAGCCGACAACAGCAAGGTAAAAGGTACGATTCACTGGGTTAATGCCGCAACAGCAATCCCCATTGAAATCCGCGTGTATGATTATCTTTTTAATGTTGAGCGCCCGATGGACATAGCACCCGGCGGATCCTTCCTTGATAATCTGAACCCGGATTCCTTGAGTCGTATTTCAAACGCCCGCGCCGAGCCTTGTCTTGCCGATGCTTCTGTTGAGCAAAAATATCAGTTTGAGCGGCTGGGCTATTTTATCCGCGACACGGAGACAGGCGAGGACGGTAAAATTGTCTTTAATAAAACAATAGGCTTACGCGACAGCTGGGCAAAGATAGCGCGGGCGCGTTAGTATTCCAATAAAGTGATGGATTTTAACAAACTAATCGAAACCAAAGCCCATGTTTATTTTATCGGGATCAAAGGTACCGGAATGTGCGCTTTTGCCGAATTGTTAGCCGACCGCGGCATAAATGTTTCCGGCTCCGATACCGGCGAAGTTTTTTATACCGACGAGATTTTAAAAGAACTCAATATCTCCTACCACGAATCCTTTGATAGTTCACATATTCCCCGTGACGCCGCCTTGGTTATTTATTCGGCAGCGTACAAGGCCGAAACCAATGTCGAGCTTGCCCAAGCCATACGGCTTGGGCTGCCGCTTTTAAAATATCCCGAAGCTTTAGGCCTCTATTCGGCGGCTTTGGATTCCACCGGTATTGCCGGCGTACACGGAAAAACAACGACAACAGCGCTTGCCGGTACTTTGATCAAAAGCGAAGGACTTCCCGCTCAGGTTCTTGCCGGAAGCGCTGTCGACGCTTTTAACGGGAGATCAACGTTTTCTCTTGGGTATACCTATTTTATCGCGGAAACCTGTGAATACCGCAAGCATTTCCTCTCTTTCCATCCGAAAAGAATAATCCTTACGTCAATTGAAAGCGATCATCAGGATTTTTATCCGGACTACAATTCGATACGGGACGCTTTTCTTGAATATATCCGCTTGCTGCCTGTCGGCGGAGAACTGATCTTCTGTGCCGATGATAAGGGCACGTGTGAAGCTGCCGAAATTATCAAAAAAGAAAGACCGGATTTACGCTTTACGCCGTACGGCTTTGAAACCGGAGGCGATTATAAAATCGAATCTTATACAGTTGAAAACGGGCGTTCGATTTTTAAGCTTGCCGGAATCCCCGGACTTTTTAAGCTCCGTATCCCGGGAAAGCATAATGTGTTAAACGCAAGCGCCGCTCTTGCCCTGCTTTTTTCACTTGTACGGCAGGAACACAAAAGCATCGGAGAAAGCGCCCTTAAATCAGTCGCCTTATCCGCAGCAGAGGCATTGGAAGCTTTTAGCGGGAGCAAGCGGCGTTCTGAAATTCTTGGCGAGGCAGGGGGCGTTTTGTTTATGGACGATTACGGCCACCATCCGACCGCGATAAGATCCACTCTGGCGGGATTAAAACAGTTTTATCCGGCGCGGCGCTTGGTCGTGAGTTTTATGCCGCATACTTACACAAGGACAGCCGCGCTGTTTGATGAATTCGCCTTGGCATTTCAAGACGCCGGTATGCTTATCATGCATAAGATTTATCCTTCGGCACGGGAGTCTTATTCAGGCAGCGTAAGCGGGGAAACATTGTTTGAAAAGACAAAACAATATCATAATTGTGTTTTTTATAGTGATGAAGCCCTTGATGCCGTTGATTTTCTCAAAAACAATTTGAAAGCCGGTGATATATTTTTGACTATGGGTGCCGGAGATAATTGGCGGCTCGGAAAAACATTATATGCGGAATTTGAAAAAGCAGCGTTAAAAAAAGGGGAAACATAGATTGAAAAGCATGACAGGCTATGCCCGTATCGAAGAGAACTATGAAAATATGTCCGCTGCATTTGAAATAAAAGGATATAACAACCGCTACCTTGAAATTGTTCTTACGCTTCCCAATCAATTTTCCAAATTTGATGCCGAGATGCGGCGTATTGTCGCCGGATCTTGCGGGCGGGGTAAAGTTGAAATAAACATGCGCGTAAAAGACGCGAATAATAATTTGAGCGTTTTAGTGAATGAAAACGTTCTTTTTGCGTATATTAATTCATATATTAACGCCGGTGAAAAAATAAGCGGCAAAGTACGCGAAACCGGCTTGCAGCTTGATAACAAGCTCAGTATAGATCATCTTCTTTCACTGGAAGGTGTTTTGGAAATTGAGCATAAAGCACCGGCGGAAGATGAAAACTGGAAAGTATTAAAGCCTTTATTTTTAAAAGCACTTGAGCGCTTTAATGCGGAGCGGGAGAGGGAAGGAGCGTATACCGAAGTCGATATTCTCTCTTATATTGAGGTACTGGAAACATCCGTCAAGCAAATCGCACTGTATGTTCCCCGGATTGAGTCGGCAATACAGGCACACATAAAAGCCCGTTTTGATGAATTAAAAGTAGATGGCTTTGATGAAAATCGTATGCTTGCCGAGACCGCTATTCTTTTAATGAAATACACGATAGCGGAAGAGCTTGCCCGTTTGGATTCTCATCTTGCCGAGTTTAGATCGGAAGTAAAAAGAAACGGAAGTCCCGGAAAAAAACTGGATTTTTTATCTCAAGAGATTTCGCGTGAAATTAATACTATTGGTTCCAAGAATACTCTTTTAGAAGTGAGTAAATTAGTGGTTGTTATGAAAGAATCACTTGAAAATATACGGGAACAACTAAGGAATGTGGAGTAAAATATGATTTTTGTACCTGAGCTCAAATACCGGAATCTTCCTTCCGTTGTTCTCGCGGGGCGGCCTAATGTCGGTAAGTCAACCTTGTTTAACAGGCTTGCACATAAAAGACGAACTATCACTGACCCGACGCCCGGTGTAACGCGCGATAGTGTCGCGATGGATGTTTTTATCGCGGGGAAACCGGTACATTTAATTGATACCGGAGGCTTTAAGTTAGATCGCGATGAACATGATAATAATGAATCATGTCTGGATAATCTTGTTGTTGAAAAAAGTTTACAGAGCATACAAAACGCCGATCTTATTATCCTGATTTTTGCCGCCGGTGAAATGACCGGAGAAGACGAGGAGTTTATTGCCAGACTTCGCGCACTGCGTAACAAGATAATTCCCGTGGTAAACAAAACTGAAGGGGGCAGGCTTCAAGCAGAAGCGTACAATATGCTCTCTTACGGCTTTGATAAAGTGCATCTTATTTCCGCTGCACACGGTGATAATATCGGCGAATTATCCGATGCTATTATCGCAAGGCTTGATTTTTCAAAAGTCGAGCTTGATGAGGGAGAAGACAGCCCGGTAAAAATCGCGCTGCTTGGCAAACCAAATACCGGAAAGTCAACATTGTCGAACAGGCTGACCGCATCCGACAGCTCTCTTGTAAGCGATATTCCCGGCACAACACGGGATGTTATCGAGGGAAGCTTTGTCTGGAAAGATCAGTCGTTTTTTGTTCTGGATACCGCCGGTATACGGAGAAAAAGCAAGGTGCATGAAAATATCGAATATTATTCGGTGAACCGCGCGATAAAAACATTGGACGACTGTGATGTCGCAATCCTGATGATTGACGCACTGGAGGGACTTTCCGAGCAGGATAAAAAGATAACAGCCTTAGCGGTGGAAAGAGGGCGCGGCGTTATTTTTGCCTTAAACAAATGGGATGCTATGCCCGATATAAAAAATACCTTTAACGCAGTGCGCGACCGCATTCATTTCCTTTTCGGGAAGATGGAGTATGCACCGATTATTCCGATCAGTGCAAAAAACGGAGACGGTATCGGGGATCTGCTTAATACGGCAGTTAAAATGCACAGACAGTTATATCGGAAATTATCAACAGCGACAATCAACGAACTTCTTGAAAAGTGGCAGGCCGAGTATCCTCCGCCTTCAGGCCCAAGCACCCGCTTTAAAATAAAATACGGCTTGCAAATTTCCGAAAATCCGGTTATATTTAAACTGTTCGTTTCAAGGCCAAAAGCGTTTAGTGAATCTTACGCAGCCTATATTCGTAACAAAATTCGTAAAGACGCCGGATACTCCCTGATTCCTGTGACCCTTGAAATTAATCCCTCAAGAAAAAATCTGTAAAAGACAGGGAAATTGCGAAGAAGACTGTAGGCAGGGAACGCCGGGGCGGGGACTTTCCCGCATCGCGGTTTGAAAAATACTGACAAAGCGGAGGTATTATGCCGAATACAACAAAAAAAATTTATATTACAGGACATAGAAATCCTGACACGGATTCTGTGGTTTCGGCGGCGGCGTATGCACACCTTAAACAATTGCTAGGTGAAACCGGCGCTGTCGCGGTACGCGGGGGGAAACTTTCGCCGCAGACGGAGTATATTTTTGAGCGCTTCCAAGTGCCGGTGCCTCAGTATATTCCGGATATGATCCCGAAAGTTGCGTTCTACATGAAGTATAATATTCAACCGGTATACGGTAATATTTCCTTGTGGAAAGCTGTTGCTGAAATGGAGACCTTAAATACGAAAATAATTCCGGTTGTAAAAGAAGACGGAAGCTATTGTAGTATGTTGAATTATAATGCATTCGCTCATAATATACTGCAAATTTTAGATCCGGAAACATCGACTTTATTTTCCACGAATATCAATTTAATAACCGAAACATTAAGCGCTCAGCAGGTGCTTGGATTTAAAACAGGGGAATTATTTAAGTGCGTTATTATTGTTGTATCAGACAGCATAGAAACATTCCGTAAAACACTTGCCCTGCATACACCGGAAAACGCCGTTATTATCACAGCGGACAGAAAAGATGTACAGGAATACAGCATTGAATGTGGTGTGCGTGCACTTATTCTTTCGTCCGGGACTTCGATGGATAAAGAAATGCGCGCAAAAGCGGAAAAGAAAGGCGTGTCGGTTTTAATCAGTCCTTATCGTTCCGCAGAAACAGCAATGCTTGTTATGTATTCGGCGCCTGCATCGGCAATGGCTGATTCCACGGTAAAACCGGTTAAAGCATCGGACACCATCCGTTATACCCGTCCGCTTTTGCGGGACTCGCCGAATAGAACGCTGCCGGTTGTTGACGATAACAATAAACTTATCGGCACTATTTCCGAGCTTGATTTGCTCGGTGATCCGAATGTTAATATGATACTCGTTGACCATAATGAAATGACACAGGCCCTTGAAGGCGTGGAAAATTATGCCATACGGGAAATAATTGATCATCACCGGATAGGTACGCTCACCACAAAAGATCCCATTACCTTTATAAACAGACCGGTCGGGGCAACCTGCACGATTATTGTATCACTGTATCGCCAAAACCGCGTGCCCATTCCAAAACCCATAGCATCAATTTTACTAGCCGGTATTCTTGCCGATACGCTGATATTACAATCGGCAACCGTAACGGACGAGGATAAGGATACGGCGCTTTTTCTTTCAAATATTACTAACCTGGATATTGAAAAATTGGGGGCTGAGATCATTTCCGCAGGGAATAAACTCGGCGATAGAAGCCCCGAGGAAATTATTCATCAGGATATGAAAGAATACAACGATTCCGATATGATGTTTACGATAAGCCAGATTGAAGTTGAGGCAACAGAAGAAATTCTTGACCGCAAAGAAGAATTTATAAAAGAGCTTGAAATTGAGCGGCGGGCCCGTGATGCTTTGTTCTGTGCAATTATGATTACCGATGTTACCAAACTGACGAGTTTGCTGATTATTGCCGCAAAAAATGAGTTTATGCAGGTTCTTGATCTGCCGCCCAAGGGTAAGGGTGTTTTCTATTTGCGGGGCATTGTCTCGCGTAAAAAACAGCTTGTCCCTTTGCTTGCCGAGCAGGTAGGAAAATTACAGGCGGCGCATTAAGCTCCGCTATATCCCGTTTTTAAAAAAAATCCCCTGTTATTAGGATTTTGGGTCTTGGGTAGAAGGGTATAGGGTTTAGACTTTATCAGCAAGCCTGTACCATGCCTAACTCTTCTAAACCTTTGCTTCGGGGTAACAGGGTCTAAACAGGGTCTTGGGTTTAGATTTTACCAGAAATTCTGTACCACACCCAACTCTTCCTTTCCCCCAGCTTCGGGCTTATAGGGTAGCGGATGTCTTTTATTACTAAACCCTCTACCCCATCCCCTAGAACCCAGATTACTTCACACAGAACGCGGGGGCCACGCCACTGTTGCTGAAGGACGTGTCGACAACGTTTGCACCCCCGGAGAGGGTCACAACGCAACACTTGGTGGAATTATTGCGAACAGGCGATGACGTCCAATACACTGCTGCACTACTCACACCACTCACCACCTTGTACTTTACCCGCTTTGGATCATCCGTATAATACTCAAGACAAGCCTGATTATTCTCCCTCTCATGGGTATCATTGGACTGTTTCTGCTCATGAAACATCTCCCATGCCGTCGGCAGCCAGAGTTTGTCTGTTACCGTCTCAGCGTTTAGCGCCGTATTCGTTATCTCCCGAGTAGGCCCCCAGATGATATCACGACTATCATCTATCGGTACCCCCGCATTTTGTAACCCAGCCCTGAAATTCACTGTAATATACGCCCGCATATCACTATCGACATACGCCCTGTTCAGAAGTAGATCATCTAGAATCCGTATTACCGGTGCGTTCTGAAACTGCATCACAATATGCGGTATTGCAGGCGTCACGCCACCCACATAACTCGTTCTGCCATTTGCTTGCGGGTTAAACGAATTTATCCCTACCACCATTATCCGTAACAAATATCCGTTCGCTCCATTATTTATAGGCGTATTCCCTGATTCATCTATCACCCCACTCCCGTTATATGCCTCCACCTTCAGACCCGCCAAATCTATGTAATCTCCCAGCTTGATCTTTTTGTCTATGAACGGGCTGGAAATCCCGTTCAGATACTCGTGTATCCTGGTAAAGGTGTCTGCTACCAGAGCAGAGCCTGTGCCCTGAGCCTTGAACTTTATCGCCAGATTTTTTGATTCACTCACCGTTACCCTGCAGCTCACCATTATACCCGTATCAGTCTTCACCGTTATTGCCGTCTCCCCAACTCCGTTCGGCGTTACTGTCCGGATCGTCCCGCTTCCACTTATACTGGCCACACTATCGTTGCCCGGTACCCAGATGAGCGCCTGATTTGTCGCGTTTGCCGGATATACTGTTGCCCCAAGTGTTACCGCGCTATCCCCTTCTTCTATGCTTAGATAGTCTTCAGTCAGGATTATCCCCGTGACCGGCACCGGCACCGGTTTAATCTTTATCTTGTGTGGCGGCGTACTTACCACCCCGCCGGCCTTCGCCGTGATTGTCACTTCCTCTGTCTCTTTCAACAGGATCACCAGCCCGCCTGC
>JAITXS010000111.1 GCA_031284645.1 Spirochaetaceae bacterium
TTTGTTTTTAGGTGAGTCACCAGGGCATAATTAAAGTACCAATCGGTTGACGTTGCTTTTGGAAATTCGCCAAAACGATTTTTGATTTCGTTATACAAGGCGGTTTCTTTAAACTGCTCGTTAAGCCTTAGCCCAAGCGGATAATTTGAAAATATCTTGTCGAATACATCTTTTTTCGAGAGGGAAAATACATTTTCAGATTTTACAGAAATAGTATCCCCAAGGGGCGACAATATTTGATTCATTATTGATTTCGTAGATGGTACAACTTTTGGGAGAAGATTCTTTTACTGCTGTTATCATGGAACTGCCGATTCCGGAGCAAAAATCAGCATAATCATCTGTTTCAGTAATTTTCAGAAGACGAATGGCAAGCTTTGTGAGTCCTTCAGGTGTGGGATAAAATTTTGGATATTTTTGTTCGTTTTCCATGTCGAATAACATGAGGCCGATTAATTCTTCCGGTTGGGCTGAAAGCAACGAGGAAAAATTGTAGCCTTCGGTTATCAATTTTTTAAGGTATTGGGCTATTTCTTTATCCTGGCAAATGGTATCTATTGTATCGCTTGAAGGTTTTGAATCTTTAGTATTATGCTGTATAAGAAGATAGGCCAAGTAAGACAAGCCAACTTGGGCGCTATAAAAGCTTTCAAGGGATTTACTCCTGTTTGCATCGGCAAGGGTAAAGGCGATTTTTGTGAGCTTGGCCATATCAGGCTTTTTAAGGTCTTTTAGTTGTTCTTTGGGCAACTCACTTTCCTTTGGTATATTATAACCAAAATATACCATCGTGAATTTTTTTTGTCAAGCCGGACGTAGCTTGGCAAAAAACCAGCATTTTTAAGCTTTTCCAAAAAACGGACATAGGTTTTTGACTATTCTTTTCTCGGGTGGGGTAGGATGAAAGCGGCGGAAATAGACTGTTGAAAATGGGGCAGTGGTCGTTGAATATCGCAAAATGTATGCAAGAAAGGGCTTTTTTTATCGTGAACCATCGCAGGATGTTTCATGTATGCTATTAAATAATTCTATACCCTGCAATAAAATAGAGACATAAATCGTCATCTATAAAAGAATATCTTTGTTTGCTATCTACTTATGATATAAAGATTTATCTCGTTCTTCCCCAGGGAGGATTTGAACCCCCACGAGCAGATCCAGAGTCTACCGTGCTACCATTACACAACCGGGGATTGCGCTTCGTATTATAACTATTTTATTGAAGCCTACTTGAAATAAATCATAGAAAAGCGTCTGTTTTTTGTCAAGTAGTCAGTGCCTCATGTGTCAGTGCCTCATGTTAAAATCAGTGATAATTGTCCTCTTGATAAGCCAATAGAAATGTCCCCTGACGGCATCGAATCAGACAGCACTCTTATTCAGATACACCGCTCTCCTCGGGGGGCAGGGTAGGGCTTTCGGCGCTAAGCGGTTCGGAGATTGGACTTTTGGGCTTTTCCGACAAAATCGCGCCGGATCTATTCCCTTGGTAAATATAAATCGTCAGGCGGATAAGAACATCGGCAAGGAGAAGTCCTATACCAATGAAAGCTCCCATCTGCACGTTAATCCACGTCTTTGCCGTATCATAATGATCTCCGGAGCCCGAAGTGTTCGGAGCGATATTGTACGTGTTTATATAGGTGTTTGACATACCGATTAAGATAAAGCCGACAGGAAGCCCTATCCAAAATCTGCCGAAAGCCCCGTAGAAGCTCTTTCGCGCTTTTTCGACACGGTCTTCCGGCGGTGGTGTTTTTGGATCAAGGGAAAGACTTGACTTGTCTTTAATTTGAAATATCATCTGAGATGTCCGTTTATCCTCGGTTTGAATACTGATTTGCCCGTAGGAGTCCACAACCCCGTTTAAAGTAAGCGGGGTTGTTCCGGCAAAAAGCCCCCCCTGATAAACTCGCGCCTGTTCACCGTTTTCCGTGTCAACCGTATAACTCCCTGTCGGGCTGGATTTTAATTCGAATAACACATCAGCGTATTCACCTTCATTTAAGTTTACTGTTTCCGTTACCGGCTCATGATCTTGTGCATATACTGTAATGTCCACCGGACCCGGTGTTCTGGCAATATCTTCTGTTTTTCCGTGAGCACCGATAAGTTGACCGTCAACAACAATAAGCGCGTTATCCGGCTTTGCGCTGACCCGTACGGTGGCATAGTCCATACCGCTTATCGCATCAATTAATTGTGACGCAAATTCACGAAGCGCTGTATCCATATCCTCGATCGAGAAGACAATCGTGTCTTTATAGGAGTAGGAACGTGTCCATACGGTCCAAAGCTGGACTTCAACAAGGAATCTTTCGTGATACCGGCTGATTTTTCCTTTTAAAAGCCCATCAAGCTTATTGTCTTTGCAAAAAAAGTACTCGTTGTCTTGAGCGGGTGACTCGGGAAATATACCGTTTATATTGTTTTCATTTACGGAAAAGCGTGGTATACGCGCTACATTAGGCGAACTAAGCTCCGCGTTTTCAAGTTGTTCTCGCAACGTTTGAATCTCGGCGTCAATTTTTTCCCGTTCACGTCTGTAACGCCAATCAGTGTAATCAAGAAAAATAAGTTTGTCCCGTTCGGTCTGCTTTGCCGCGATTTTTTTGGCAATCTCCTGCTGAGCGTTCATCCATTCAGCGCCCCAGTAATAATCGTATTCCCGGGCATTGCGTAATTTAAAATCCAGTCCGTTAAGATACGCAGTTAATTCTTTTTCAACGGTGCGCCCCATTGCCGCTTGTGTGGGCGGCAAAAGCGAAGTGTCGAACTCGGTAACACAGAGCATCCAATCTATATAGCGGAATTCTTTTTTCTTCGCTTCTTCGTTGTCTGCCGCGAGCAGCCGCGCTGCCAAGAAAAATAAAAATAATGCTAAAAGAGTGTATATTCGCCGCATCCTGTCTTGTAATCGCGTGTGCGCCTGACACGATTCGAACGTGCTACCTACGGATTCGAAGTCCGTCGCTCTATCCAAGTGAGCTACAAGCGCAAATTGAGTAAACAAGATAATAATACAGGATTTTAACCCTTTAGGCAATGCGCCGCATTGCCTAAAAAATAATCTAGCCGAAAAGGGGTGGTTGCCCAAGAACAAAAATCTAGCCGAACTTAAGCTCATGAAAACTTAAGCGACATCCTGACAGGATGTGTTTTTAGTATA
>JAITXS010000114.1 GCA_031284645.1 Spirochaetaceae bacterium
CGCATTACCCCGGAGGATTTTACTCCATATCCCAAGAACCCAATTTTAGCCCGGTTTTTCGTGAACATCGGTTTGGCCGACCAATTAGGCTCCGGGGTGCGAAATCTTTATAAATACACTAAAATTTATTCCGGTAGCGAACCGGAATTGCTGGAAGGAGACATCTTCAAGACTACCGTTTTATTGGCCGTGAGCGATAAAGTGAGCGATAAAGTGAGCGATAAAGTGAGCGATAAAGTGAGCGATAAAATGAGCGAGAAAATGAGCGAGAAAATGGGCGATAAAATGACATCCCATATCGAGGAATCGTTTTTAAAATTAATCATGCCATTCCTCAAAAAGAGCGGTACAATAAACGCCCAAACTGCTGCTGAACTGACCAGCAGGCCTGCCGCCAGCGTCCGTAGATATTTAAAGAATTTGGTGGATGCCGGACTATTAACCTCATCGGGCGCCAATAAAAACAGAACCTATAAATTAGTAAAAAAGTAGTATGGATGAAACATCGTCTATCGAAACACTCATAGCTGAAATTGCAGATATTGAGAGCTTGCTTTTGAAGAAGAAAGCTGAACTCACACAGCTTAAGGCACAATTTCATGCAATCGCAACCGAACCAGTAAAAGTTGAATCACCGGTCGAGAGTTCGATACTCCAAAACCCGACTGAGGATGTCAGCAGCCCCGGCATCAATAACCATTCCACTCCCGAAGATAAAATCTCCCTGTTCTGTTCACTCTTCAGGAAGAGAAGACATATACGCCAAACGTTTTGAAAGTAAAAAGACGGGAAAATCGGGTTATCAACCGGTCTGTAAAAATGAATGGGTCAGGGAAGTATGCGAGAAGCCCCAAGTGGCCTGCGGTGTCTGCCCCCATCGATCTTTTGAACCTGTAAGCGATGATGTTATTAGAAACCACCTCGCAGGGTTTATTCCATCCCGTACCGACTGGGGCAGGTCAAGCCCTTTCGTAATGGGAATATATCCTTTGCTACACAATGAAACCTGTCATTTATTGGCTGTCGATTTCGACAAACAATCATGGCAGGAAGACGTGAAGGCTTTTTTTGAAACATGTCAGACAGAAGGGATTCCCGCCGGTGTTGAGCGCTCCCGATCCGGAAATGGGGCTCACATCTGGATTTTCTTTGAAAACCCGATACCGGCATCCAAGGCAAGGAAACTTGGTTCCCTTTTAATGACCCGGACCCTCGACCGACGACCCGAGATAGGACTCGACTCCTTTGACCGTTTTTTTCCTAATCAGGACACCCTGCCTAAAGGCGGATTTGGCAATCTTATCGCCTTGCCCCTGCAAAAAACAGCGCGGACAAAAAATCACAGTGTTTTTCTTGATCCCGACATGATTCCCTATCCTGACCAATGGCAATACCTTGCTACAGTAAAGAGGATTGATGAAGAAGCGATTGATGCAATTATACAAACTGCTGTTAAACGGAATGAACTACTTCCGGTTTCGTTTAATCCCCTTGAAATTGACAATGAAGACAAACCCTGGCAAAGGAAACCCGGAAACCTACAGTTTCCTTATGCTTTACCCGCTATCACGGACCCCTTGCCTTCCGTAATTGATGTGATTATTTCCGATCAAATTTATATAAACCATACCGGCCTTCCGCCCATACTCCGCAACCGTATCCTGCGTCTGGCGTCCTTTTCAAATCCCGAATTCTACCGGGCACAGGCGATGCGTCTTCCCACCTGGAACAAGCCGCGCATTCTTTACTGTTACGAGTTTTTCCCGGAATATATCGGACTCCCCATCGGCTGTCTTGAGGAGCTGACAAAGGTTCTCGATTTTTATCATATTACGCCACAGTTCCAGGATAAACAAAACCACGGAACACCGATAGATGTCAGTTTTCAGGGTGAATTGTATGCTGAACAAAAAACTGCGGCAGATGCGATGGCAATTAACCCCACAGGGATACTTTCTGCGTCCACGGCTTTCGGAAAAACAATTATCGCGTTGTGGCTGATTGCCCATCGAAAAGTCAACACCCTAATCCTTGTCCATCGTAAACAATTGATGGATCAATGGGTGGAAAGAATACAGCAATTTTTAAATATTTCAAAGACTGAAACCGGTTGTTTTAGCGGAGTTAAAAAGAAACGGACCGGGATCATTGATATTGCGGTTATGCAAAGTATCAGTAAAAAGGAAAATATTGCGGAATGGATTAAGGATTATGGTCAGATAATTGTTGACGAATGTCACCATATTTCAGCGTCCTCTTTTGAAAGCATCATCAGGAAATGTCCTGCCTATTACCGTTTAGGTCTTTCGGCAACCGTAACCCGCAAGGATGGGCAGCAAGCCATAGTCATCATGAATTTGGGTGACCTTCGATATTCAGCGCGGCAAAGTAATACTCAATTCATTCAAAAAGTTATACCGCATTATACCGAATTCCAACTACCGGCAACAACAAATACGCCTCTTGAAATTCAAGATGTTTTCAAACATCTATGGACAGATGAAAATAGAAATAAACAAATCATTCAGGATATAGTTGCAGCCTTTACCGAGGGACGGGAGATTCTTGTGCTCAGTGAACGGATCGATCATCTTGCCTTATTGGAGGAAGCACTGCTCAAGTTTACGGATTATCTTTTTGTGCTTAAGGGTGGTCTTGGAAAGAAGCAGCGAAAGACCATCATGGAGAATATTCAAAATGTGCCACCCGATGCCCACAGGATAATACTGGCAACCGGAAAATACCTTGGCGAGGGCTTTGACTTACCCTGCCTTGACACGCTCTTTCTTGTTTTTCCATTCTCATGGAAGGGGACGTTAATTCAATATGCGGGACGGCTCAACCGGACCTATTATGGAAAAACAGAAACCAGAATATACGATTATGTGGATGAGAAAGTTCCTGTTTTATTGCGAATGTATAATAAGCGGGTTAAAGGATATAAATCTTTGAGCTTTAGCATTTTCGATTAATGGATTCGATTAGCCCCAATGGCCAGCGGTCATCCGGTCGCTCATCCGCGCTCTGCCCAATAGTGCCGCCAACTGGGGGAAACGATATTGCAAGCCTTCCAGTCAATATTCTCCTGTCCCCCTATCCTCACGATTTGATTGATGCGCAGGTTTTGCCTGTAGCATTTTTTATTACTGTTCGCTAATTCGTTACAATACAACGAATTAATTCTTTACCGGCGAAGAGACTTGAACTCTTACACACTCGCGTGTAATAGATTTTGAGTCTATCGTGTCTACCATTCCACCACGCCGGCGAAAAACACCTTACCAAGTGTTTTTTAGACGCAATTATTTTTTCGAAAGTCTTATGCGGATATTCCCCGTAAAAGGCCATGATACCGAAAAAACTGCACCTTGTTTTTCATTCTAACAAAATAATTTCCGACATTCAAGATAGAAGCGTTTTTCACAGGCGTCTCCCATTGAAAAACTTTTTCGGGGTAAAAGTCCGTTTTTAACGACACTCTTGAAAAATCCCTCTTTTTTGAAAGGGGGAAGCAGGATGCCGGTATGTTCTTGAGCCGCCTCTCCCGGGTCGCAGCTTTCCCGGGCAAAGTGAAACAGTTCCTCAGTTCCATGAATATAGTCAATGGCAGCCCCGCCTGCTTGATGCTCTTTAACAAGATCTTGAAGAAGAGGCTCCAAATCTATTGTTGAGACATACGTTGTGCACGATTCAACAAGAAGCAAGCTGTCTTTTGAAATAAGCCCGTAACGGTTTCCCCGAGCATCTCTGTCCTCCACAAGACTGATAAGTTCATCTTTTGTTTTTATTTTTCGTGAGCTCATCTCAGGAAGCTTACGGAGGCTCTCCAGTACCGCCTCGCAGGGCACATTGATCAAGAGGCGGTGAATAGGTTCAAAAACAATTGCGGAATCGTATAGATTGACAATTTCAGCAAGCGCAAAACGGGCCGGATGATTTTCAAGACAAGGGTCCCCTTTGTGTTCCTTTTTATAATCCTCCCAGACTTCTTTTGCCGTGGCAAGAGAATGGTTGCCGTCCCCTACGGCAAATAAAAAATCGCTTTTAAAATAGGTATAGGATTTTCTGTACAGATGTTCCAGAGCTTCCGCGATAAATCCCCAATCGTTCTTCCGGTAGAGTAAACGACCGCGTACTGCTCCGCTTTCCATCATAAGGGGAGCATCATAAGCAAACGGCGCGTTAACTAAAATCATCTCAAGCACCTGCATAAGCACGTTTGCTTTATCATCGATCAGGAGCAAAATGTGGGGAGATTCAAGCGGCGCACCCATACGGATATCCATGCGGGGCAAGATACGCTCGAAAATAGTTTCCTCGCTTGCACGGATCAAGGACTCTGTACCTTTGTGCCAATCATATTTTTCAAGATCCACAGCAAGAATTAAGCCCTTGCGTATGCCGTGTTTGCATTGCCGTTCAACAAAAACTCCCCCTCGACGCGGCAGGAGAACAGGATTTTCATCCTCGTCGGATTTCGCGTTAAGGTATTGGTTCATTGTATCATGAATTTTGTTGATACGTTCTGTTTTCCCGTCTTCATCCAAAAAACATTCCGGAAAAATAATCTGCAGGGTTGAAGGGGAGGATCCGGTAAAATCCTTTACGCTTTTCCAATAATGCTTGTCTTGTGTAAATTGATCACAGGCTATCACCGCCCATTTTTCAATGTCAATATTTTTTGAAGGCAGCATGATTTCAGGGATTGCCACGCCAAGTTTGGCAAGATCAGATCTTGTGCTTTCGGTTAATGCCTCTTCCATAATTTTCCTTTTGATTCCCGATTAATACATAAACATATTAACAGAGCTTTGATTTTTGTCATTTTAATTTATTTCCGAAATGTAAGCGATTTTAAAAAATTCGCAGCAGGTTCCCACGCCCGTTCTCCGTAACCTCCGGCAAGCAGCCAAGCGCTTTTTATACCCCGTGACACGAGAAAATCATAAATGAGTGTATCACGTTCCAACATTTGTGTAAGTGTTAATTTCAAAAGTGAGCTCGATTCAATTTCATCGTATTCATACGGGTCATCTCCGTCCACCACAATGGCAAGGTCTGCGTTTTTTCCCCCTGATAAGGCGGCAAATTGCATAAGGCCAGCTTCGAGCTTTTTAGTATAAAGAGATTCCTCTCCCTTTTCTACGGGGATTTCAATATCGGATTTAATATTCGGCGCTCTGTCGGGTTTGGATTTTTCCATGCTTTCCCGATCAAGGGGCCAGCCCCGGGCCATGTGAATTGACAGCGTGACAATAGTGCAGTCTTCCTCAAAATGATGCGGGTTTATCCCCCTGCGGATGAAATCAACAATCTCCGCACTACCGCAGCCCTTATGGGCGTCAACATCAATAATCCAGATGATTTTCGCCCTGCCTTCATTTTGCATTGCCCGCGCTGTAAAAATTACATCATTGAGCACACAGAAACCCGCGCCCCAATCGTATCGGGCATGATGATTACCGCCTGAAAGATAAAAACAAAACCCGCTCTCATTTTCCAGCGCAAGACGTGCGGCAAGGTATGAGCCCTTAAGACTCCCCATGATTGACGTTTCGAATAAGTCCCTCATGGTTTTTTTTGCCAGTTCTTTATTATAACGGTGATAATTACCTTTTTCATCAACAAGTTCGTAGATATCAAGTATCGCTCTTGTTGTCTCAAGGTCTCTTTTTTCTTTACTTTCCTGAAAAAAAATATCTATGTACTCTTTTTTATGTACCCTCTCCAACGCTTCCTCACTAATCTCAAATTCCGTCTTTTTCCCGAGGAATTCAAGAGCTTCCTTTATGCTGACAATAGGCATAGGGCAAGGATCAGCGCTTTTTTTTAAAAAGCCGACAATATTGCGAGGACGATCCGGGGGAAATGGAATTAAAATACCGTAATCCCGCCATTTTACGGCCACAGCAGGGTCTAATAAAATCATGCCTCTATTGTATCACAGAGTAGAGTATGAAGGGCAAGAGTCTTTGCCATTCTCATTTTACAATCAGGGCAAGCGGGTTTTGGCAAGCATATCGAAAGGGCTTGGAAAATTGTATGAAAAACCATACAGATAAAATAATTGACAAAAACTACAGGATATTATATAATTTAAACTATGGGAAACGATGAATTATCTGCATATATTACTATAGATCAGGGCATTCGTTTTGGAAAACCCTGTATAAAAGGGACTCGTATTACCGTAAATGATATACTTCAATGGTTATCAGAAGGTATACCAGTTGAAGACATCTTGGATGATTACCCTTTACTCAAAGAACAACACATCCGCGCTGCGCTAGCTTTCGCCGCAAATCGTGAAGAAATTATTAAGATTGTCGCAATAGCATAAATTTCATCATGAAAATATTACTTGATGCCAATATATCTTGGAAATCAACTAAAATATTATCACCAATTTTAGGGGAATGTTTACACGTTGACAATATAGGTATTACAGTACCGGCTCGAGATATTGATATATGGAATTATGCCAAAAAAAATGAATTTATAATGATAACCAAGGATAATGATTTTATAGATTTATTGGAAATAAAAGGATACCCGCCAAAAATAGTTTTACTTAAAACAGGAAATAACAGCAGCAAGGCATTAGTTCAATTAATAATAAATTCAAAAAAGTTGATACAGGAATTAAATGAAAACGATTATGGAATACTAGAACTTATTAATAGGGAATAGTTATTTCAAATATTGGGTATGAATAAAATCATTTGATAGTGCAAGGCACAAAATTCGTCTAACGAAGCTGTTGAAAAACCTCAATATTCGGGACATGTAAATTTTTCATTGTCAATGGTAATCATAGGGGGGCTCTTTCTTCCCCGTAAGTGACAGGAAATTGATTGAGGGCAGCCCCGCAATCCCCCTGCCCTTTCCCAAGACCCTCTTGAAACCCCCTTTCTGACATTATTGCAAATAATGTCAGAAAAAGATAAACTTCGTTTACCCGAAAGCCGCTACGGCTTTTTTATAGGAGTTTTTTATGGCACAACGTTCGGGAAGCTCATTTAACGCGCTTCATAACAAACGAAAATTAGAATCTATCTTTCTGTTTACAACAGGAAAATGCAACGCAAAATGCGCTCAGTGTTTTTACGCGGGCGATATGGAAAAAAAAGAAAAAGACCTTGGGTTTGAGGAGATTAAAAAAATTTCCGAGACGGCGGGGGATATTAACCGCTTGTGGCTTTCCGGCGGGGAGCCTACTTTGCGGGAGGATTTGCCGGAAATTATCGAAATGTTTTACAAAAACAATCATGTCAAAGACATTAATCTTCCGACAAACGGTATAAAATCGGATCGGCTGATTGAATGGATAAAACGGATCAGAAAAAACTGTCCTGATTGTAATATTACTTTGAGTATATCTTTCGATGGTTTTGGCGAAACACATGACAAACAGCGTGGTGTTGAAAGTTTTTATAAGGCAGCGGAGTGTCTTAAGAAAATCACCGATAATTTTAAAGATGACGGTAAAATAATCAGAAATACGGCTCTTGTTATAACAAAATACAATGTCAATGAAGTCGAAGATTTTATGCGTTGGGTTTTTGGTCGTTTTAATCTTCATACTCACACGGTGGAAGCGGCACGGGGCGTCACACGGGAAGATGGGGTAAAAGCTGTTAATGAAACATCGCTGCGCAAGATTCAGGATAATATCGCGCCTTATTATATGGCTTACGCAAAGAGAATTGGTGAAGGTGTAAAAGGGACGATCGCAAAAAAACTGACCACGGTATTTTATGTCGGTCTTATGCGGACTATGTATGATATTCGAGCAAGCAATATTGATAAGCCCAGCTGCTGGAAAATGGATTGTACTGCGGGAGAGACAACCTTGGTCATTGATTATGATGGGCGTTTCCGCGCTTGTGAGCTGCGTGAGCCTGTCGGCAGGGTTCAGGATTATGATTGTGATGTTCAAAAAATGATGAACAGTAATGCGATGAAACAGGAAATCGCGGCAATTGGCCACGGCTATAAAGCAAATTGCTGGTGTACTCACGGTTGTTGGATTATGGCTTCGCTTGGGTTTAATCCGCTTAAAATGATCGCAAAAATTCTGCGCGGCTACAAAGAAACTAAAAAACTTTACCGCCCCATAGAGACGACCGAAAATGATTTAAAAGCCATCGAACAAAAATATCATCTTGACAGTGCCAAGCTGAAAGAAATTGGTGTTATCGCGTCATAAAATGGCAAGAGTTAGTTAAAGAGGATCGAATGAAAATATTACTGGTAAGCAGGGGCTCTCAAGGGGATATCTATCCGTATTTAGCCCTTGCAAAAAAACTCAAAACGCGCGGGCATGATGTTTCTCTGAATCTTCCGTTTGCCTTTGAAAAATATGCAAAGGACGCAGGCATTCCTTACACGGTTGAAAGTGATGATATTGTCGGGATGATATCCAACGAAAAACTTAATTTCAAAGATCTGCTTGCCTGGACCAGCAGAGTTATTCAGCAACAGTTTGAACACCTTATCCCGATGGTCGCGGAGCATGATCTGTTTATCGCATCCAATACTGAATTTGCAGCGCCGTCCATTGCCGAATACACAAAAAAAAGATTGATACGAAGTGCCTATGCCCCTTTGCTCCCCAGCAAAAAAATTATGCCGGCGGTTTTCCCCTTGGTTAAACCGGGTTTTTTTATCCGGCCTTCTTTGGCATGGGCACTTCTGAATTCCGGCATGAATATGATGGCAAAAAAACAGCTTAACGCCAGAAGGGAAAAACTTGGCATGACACTTATAAAAGATCAGGCTGTTCACGCTCCGTTTCATGCGGATAATCTTTTGATGTATAGTCCGATATTAGGCGAAACAGATAAAGACTGGCCGTATCGGTGGGGGATAAGCGGGTATTGTTTTAATGATGACCTGCCTTTTGAAGAAACTCTGCTGGAAAAATTTTTAGCATTTATTAGAAAAGATGATAAGCCGACTTTATTCTTTTCTCTGGGAAGCATTAACGGCCCCCTGCACAGAAGGCTTGCCGATTGGCTCCTTGAAACCTGTCAAAAACACAATTATAAACTGGTTGTGGGCTGCGGCTGGTGGAAAGTCGGTGCTCATCTTGATGAGTCCGGGGATCTTTTCCTTTTGGACAGTATTATTCCGCACCATCTTGTACTCTGTCATTGCAGCGCGATAATTCATCACGGCGGAAGCGGCACAACACATAGTGCAGCGCGTGCAGGCAGACCGCAGATGGTTATTCCCCACATTATTGATCAGCATTACTGGGCCTATCGGACAAAACTCCTTGGCCTTGGCCCCGGCGCTATGAATATGAAAAATATCAACAAAGACAAGCTGGAAAAATACGTGCTGGATTTAATGAATAATCCTTTGTATAAAAAAAACGCGGCTGAATTCGGTGAAAGAATCCGCGCCGAGCAAGGTTTAGATCACGCGGTTGATTTCATTGAAAAGGAATTAAAGACCTAAAAATTTATTACAAGCAAGGAGCCTCTCTTTGAAAAATAATATCCTGGTTTTTATAATAACAATGACCATCACTTTGTTTTTTTCTCTTGTAAAGAAAAAAACGAATATGACATCGCGTTTTCCGGCATGAGCTGTGGTTCACCGATTGCGATTGCCGCACTGAAAGGATACTATGCTGAAGAGGGACTTAAAGTTAACCTTGTAAGCGGCACAACATTTGAGGCGCAGCAGGCTGCACTTGCGGCCGGAAAGATGCCTGTTATCAACGGTGATTATCAATTTTTTCCGGCGATTAACAGCGGTTTTGATATAAAACTGATCAGCGGGCTGCACGAGGGTTGTATCAAAGTATTGGTTCCGATTGATTCGCCCATAAAGAGTGCTGCGGATTTAAAAGGCAAATCAGTGATAGTTGATGCTATCGACGGCTCGCCAATGATGGTTGCCTCTGTTGCTGCGGGAAATGCGGGATTAAATCCGGGGATAGGGGGTGACATTACATGGAAGCCTTTCCCGTGGGATCAGCTTATCCAGGCTATGGACAAGGGCGAAGGAGATGTTGTCGCCCTTTGGGAGCCCTTTGCGACTATGGCGGAAAAAAGCGGGCGCTATCGTGTTTTGATAGACATAACAAAAGATCCGATTTTTGCCAACAGGAACTGCTGCTTTATCTTTGCATCCGGCAAACTGATAAAAGATAATCCCGAAGATGTCGCGAAAATTCTCCGCGCAATACAAAAAGGGATCGAATGGGTTTCCAAACATCCGCACGAGACAGCGGAACTTCTTATAGAAAAGAAAAAAATTGCCTCGGATGATGTTGATTTTGTAAGTGATCTTCTTGAAAGTTACAATTACGGTGCGTATTACGGGAGAGCGTCAATCATTGCCGCAAAATTAGATGCAGAATACTTTACGGCAGAATTAAAAAAATATGGTTTTCTGCCTGTGGATCTTGACGTTGAAAAATTTGTCGATAATACCTTTGTTGACATTTTTTCACCGGCAGCAAAGAAGACAAAATAATCCGGAGAGAGCCTTATTCCTCAGGCTGTGCTTTTATCTGGTACTGATAGTGAGGCGCATACATACTGATATGCTGTTCGGAAAATCCGTTTTGTATATTCTCGTATAACTCGGAGTACACTGCTGGCAGTACGTTAATATCTTTTGTATAGGCATTTATTTCATAGCGGCAGTAAAAATCATCAAGTTGCAGCTGGTTAATGAAAGGCACGGGCATTTTTTCAAGATGTTCGGATTTTGATGCTGCGTTGAGAAGTATTTCATAGACTTTCTGATAGGGAACATCGTAACCCATAGTAATTTCTATATGAACAACAAGTCCGGCAAATCCCATTGTCGTAGCGGAACTATAGTTTGTAACAGAATTATTCATAACCATTTGGTTCGGGAATGATATTATCTCATTTTTATGTGTTCTTATTCTTGTTACCATGGGCCCGCGTTCCAAAACAAAACCGGTAATGCCATTGATGGTAATTCTGTCGCCAACCTGAAAAGGCCGCATATAGGTCATAACAATGCCGGAAACTAAATTACCGATAACGGAACTGGATCCCAAAGAGAAAAGGATGCCGACCAAGACCGAAACTCCTTTAAAAATATCGGAGTCGGAATTCGGCAGGTTAGGGTATATCATGGCAATAGTAAAAGCGATAATAAGAACACGAAGGATATTAAATGTCGGCTGCGCCCATTCTGCGTAAAATCCGCGTATAACAAGCTTGCCTTTTTCTATCTGAGTTGTAAAAAATTTTAAGGCTTTAAGCACATAACGGGAAATAACTAAAATTATGGCGATGGTAAACAAGTTGGGTATATAGGCCAAAAAACTCAAGCCGAAAGTTTTTAGCGGGCTTAAAATATAGCCGAATAAAGTTCCCGCAAGGTTCTTGGTAAGCTCAAAAAAACTGAAGATAATCGGAACAGTAATAATTAATTGCAAAACAATAAAAATAATTTTTATGACATTTATAATAAAACACAAAGCCTGTATCATTTGAGACTTATGCATTAAAACAATAGATTTAAATTGTATCTGTTTGATTTTTTTATCACCGCAGATCTGTATTTTTGTTTTGGCCATCTCCGCAAGATGCGCAGTTCCCCAAACCAGCAGAATCTGGAGTATAAGAATGACGAGCGCGATGCCTATCTTTATAAAAATATTCCATTCTTTTTCAACACCGACATCGTTTATATCTTCCCCAATATTTTTTTCTTCATTGATAAAATTGCCTATAGCGGTATCTTCGAATGTTTCTTGAATTGATTCATGAGATTCTTCCGACGCACTTGAATCCTGAGAAAAAACAGGTGCCGCCGGAAATATACTCATTAAAACGCCTGTTATACCAATAAAAAACAAAAGTCGGTTTTTCATTTTATCCTTAGGAAGAAGGGGCTTTTACAGGTTCTTCCGGAAAAAGTCTATAGGAACTTACTCAACAAAAACTGATATTTAATATTTTGCCGCAGCTTTAACTAAATCCTTTAATCCGTCTTTGTGCGAGCTTTCGTTGCCGCCTTTCATAACAGTAAATTGGAAAGGAAGCCTGCCGCCCAAATAATCAGTGGTATCACTATTGCGTAAGTATGTATATGTTTTTCCGTCAAGGGTGAGCGTTTTCATATAGTATTGTGTATCCATATTTTTTATTGTTTGATCACCTTCAGTGTCAATACTTATTCTGACTATTAGATGCTCAGCATCGGAATTGACAGGCTCACTTTGCAGATAAACATAGGTGCTGTTTACCCCAAACTTTCCGGCGCTTGTTGATACAACATCCCCGTTCCCCTGGGTGCGAATGATTTTTGCTTCTTTTGCCCCGAAGTTCTTCGGATAACTTGCAAAGTCCTTCAATGCCGCATAAATTTTTTCGATAGGGATCAAGGTGAGTATGTGAGTATCGCAGGCAAGCGTGAACCATTCCTTTCCGTCTTTATCGTCAGGCAATTCTTTGGCCAAAGCAGAAATAACCACAGGATTATCTATGAGGTTTTTTAAATCGGCCTCGTTCAAAGCTGAAGGCATTCCGATTTCCGAGCCGCCTATCTGGGCAGACACAGAAAAGACCGGAAGAATAAAAATTAATCCCATTACACAAAAAAATTTGTTTTTCATAGCAATGTACAGAATACTCATTCTCAAAAATAATGTTAAGAGGGCGCATTGCCTAAAAAATAATCTAGCCGAAAAGGGGTGGTTGCCCAAGAACAAAAATCTAGCCGAACTTAAGCTCATGAAAACTTAAGCGACATCCTGACAGGATGTGTTTTTAGTATA
>JAITXS010000117.1 GCA_031284645.1 Spirochaetaceae bacterium
GCCAAAAATTACCGCTTGTTTTTAACAGGCTTTCAAGAAGGGGCGCAAGCAGGGACTCCCCGCTATCCCTGCCGTAAGACGCGCTGTCCTGTGCTATAAGGTTGATTTCTTTTACTCCCCGTTTTAAAAGCGCCTCGAATTCGCTTTGTATCCCGGGAATTGTCCTGCTTCGCAAGCTACCTCGTATAAGCGGAATCGCACAAAAAGAACAGGAATTATTACAACCTTCGGCAATTTTGATATAGGCCGAACCGGGTAGAGAAAGAAGCGGGCGCTCTCCTGAGATAAGTAGTGGCTGCGAAGCAGATCGGAGTGGGCGGGGACTGTTTTTCGTTGGGGGAAGCGCCTCCGATTCAATTCCGGATTGGGCACAGGCAGCGTCGGGATCTTTTTTACCCTCTTCCCCTTCCTTAAAAAGATATTCCACGATTTTCTGAATATCAGCGGAAGGGAAAATAACATCCGCCTCGACAAGCGATTTTGAGAGGTCTTGTGCGTAACGGACAGCGAGACAACCGGCAAGCATGATTTTTTTTAACGGGAAACGCTTTCGGAAGGCAAGCACCGTATTAATTGATTCCTGCTTTGCGCTTTCGATAAAACCGCAGGAATTGACAATGATGATATCAGCATCTTCGGGGCCTACGGATTCCCAGTTGCCGCCGGATAAAAGAAACATCAATTGCTCTGAATCAACCTGATTTTTCGCACAGCCGAGGGATTCAATATAATAACGTTTCACGGAATATTTCGCTTAATTTTCGAGTCTTGTCTGAACAAGGCTGTATCTGCCGTCTTCGCCCCGCCGCCAGAGAACATCGCTTACCACAACCTCACCGGCCGCGCCAATTTCCAGCGGCACTGTGCGGCCGCCTCCAATCGCCTGAATTTTTATGGAACCGGCATTGGAAATCCAGAGTCGTATACCGTTTTGAGCCTGAATGTCGAGTTGGTCTCCCCTGACAAAATAGCGCTCGTTGCGAAGCTGTCTGTCGGCTTCGCGGAGGATTTCCCAGCGGAACATACAGTTGCCCTGAAAAGAAATCTGCAAGGTAAAGGGGTAAGGATTATTGCCTGTCCAAACAAGCTGTTCTCCCCCTGTCACTCCGGTCATACTTGCCGCGCCGCCCGGGTTTGCTTCACCGCTGTTTGAGCCGGTAATGGCATTTTGGGTATTCGACGGCAGTGTCCGTGCATCATATTCATTAAGTTCAAGACGAAGTAAAACTCCGGTATCGGCGTTATTTTTAGCATAGTCGGATACACTGATACGAAGTTCCGGCACATCATCTTCGTTCGTATCCAGCAGGGCTTCCTGGTTTAAATCCAGATCAAGCCTTCCGTTCGGCGTGGATAATACAACTGTCTCCCCAAGGCTCTCCAACCCCAGTTTGTACTGACCTTCTCCTGATGGAATGACGATACTATCCCCGAGGAAGAAACGCTGCTCAAGGAAGCCGTTGTTCAATAAATATTCGATGGGTTTTCGCGGACTAAGTTCTATCGGCGGGCTATGCGATGCCCTGCTTACGGCGAAGAATACGATACCCGCAATTAAGCCGACTGACACAATAATAATCATCGGCATAATAAAAAAGCGCGGAAAGCGGGATGGTTTACTCAATAACTCACTGAGCGGTACGGATTGTTCCTGAATTTTCAAAACACGATACTGATCCAGTAAGGTTTTTGCGTCCAAGCCAAGAAATTCACCGTAGTTCTTTAAAAATCCGATAATATACGCTTCTGCGGGGAAAGCCCCGAACTCTTCAGCTTCAAGCGCGACAATATACTTTCGGGCTATATTTGTCTCACGCGTGACATCGCTAATCGTATAGCCTTTTTCTTCTCGAGCCGCGCTGAGTAATCCCCCGATATTTTTCACTGATCCGTATCCCTAAATAAAAAGTTATTATAAATATTCGCGGACGCCGGAGAATCGTAGGTAAACCGCATCTCGGGAATTCCAATATTTGTTTTTACATTGATAAAATCAAACTGAACAAGAGCGCCGGAAAGGGTTGTCCCCTGCATACGCCGGATGATCAAACTTGTCGGATCCACACTTAGAATAATCTCGCGGAATCCTTCCGAGCCATAACGGCGGGTAAGGCGCACCTTGACTACCATTTCCGAAGAAGAGTCGTCAAGTTTCACTGCCGCGGGCCCTGTTACAAAAGAAGCGGCAAAATTCCGCCTCAAAAGACTCAGTCCGTTAGCTGTCGCAAATCCTGTAGCTCCGAGTTTCCCCGCGCTTGATACTGTTTGATTAAGAATTGCCCGGTATGCGGGAAGATATACGGTGAGTACTTCACCGTTAAACACAATGACCTGATCTTGCGGTGAAGAAAAATCAATCCGTAAAAAAGCCGGACTCCGGTAACTGAGCACCCCGCTCATATCGCTATCTCCGGAACGAATCTGTACTTTTGCCTCATAGTCTTTAAAACCGCTATAGACCGAAGATGCTCGTTCCATAAATTTTTCAGCAGTAACAATCTCCTGTGCGTCAAGTTGAACGCATAAAGATACGGCAACAACAAGTGGAAAAATTTTTAAAATACAGAATCTATTCACAGTAATCTCTTTAAATAACAAAAAAACATTATAGCCGCTGTTTTTTAACAGCGGCTATACCTAAAACATTACATACTTAATTCGCGCTTGCCTGAGAGTTTAAAGAACAGGAGCAGGGAAATAACGGTAACAGCGGAAAGTATCGCGGAAAGCGCGGCAGCAGTGCCGTAATTACCGCGGAGAACTTCCGTATAAATCGCTATCGTCATAGTACGAGTTGCCGTTGTATACAAAAGTATAGACGTGCTTAACTCGGTTAATATCGAAATCCAGCTGAGTATTGCTCCTGAAAAAATACCGGGCAGCATAGCGGGCAGAGTAACTCTGGTGAACGTTTTAAATTTTGACGCTCCCAAACTTATCGCCGCTTCTTCGGTACTTATATTCACCTGATGTAAAATTGCGCTGCTCGAACGTATCGTATACGGCAGACGCCTGATGGTAAAGGCCAAAATCATGATAAAAGCCGTTCCGCTTAGCATAAGCGGCTGCTTGTTGAAGGTAACAATCAAGGCAATACCAAGAATTGATCCCGGCACTATGTAGGGGAACATCGTCGATACATCAAGCATGTTCGTGAGTGAACTTCGGCGGCGTACCGTAACATAGGCGATAAGGCTTGCCACGATGATGATCACAACTAATGCAATAAGGCCCAAGACAAAGGAATTCCGTATCGCATCCCCGACCTTGGAGAACGCGACTACATAACTGTCGAGGGAATAGCCCTTAACAAAGATTTTTCCGCTTGTCTTCAGAAAAGATGTGTAGATGACGTACAGCTGCGGCATGATAGCCAGAAAGATGTATAAATAGACAAACCCGTGGGCAAATATGCTCCGCAGTCCCTTTTCTTTTTTGGCCTGAATCGGGCTTAGAGAGGACATTTTATACGCTTTCTTTTCTGCGATAAATTTTTGCACAAGAAAGATCGATATGGCAAAAATAACAACCATGACACTGATTGCCGCAGCGAAGCTGTCGTCCTCGCCCATTTCACTAATAAATTCGTTAAAAATGAGAACCGGAACTGTCCTGAAGCCTTCACCTATCAGCATCGGCGTACCAAAGTCGGCAAGCGCGCGCATAAAAACAAGGAGACTTCCGGCAAGTATGGTCGGGAGGATTAACGGCGCTATGATTTTGAGCATCTTTTGAATGCCGGTACAGCGCATGCTTTCCGCCGCTTCAATGAGAGATCGGTCAACCGTCTTTAATGCTCCGGCGACATACATATAAATAAGCGGGGTCGGCTGAAGGGTGAGTACTAAAAGTATGCCCGGAAACCCATAGATACCGGGTAATTGTATGCCGAATAGAGACTTGCACAGATTGGTAACAACGCCGTTTCTGCCTAAAAGCAAAATCCACGAATAAGCCCCGATAAACGGAGCACTGGTCGAGGATATTAAAATCAGTATCTGGATGGCAGAAGCAAAGCGGATTTTTACCGTGGTTAGAATATAGGCTAAGGGTACGGCAATGATTATAGTCAGGAATGTAACACAAACGGTAACCGCCAAACTGTTAAGAATAACGCCGTAGTAGTACTTTGATGAAAAAAACTTTTCAAATGCCGCAAATGAAATACCCTCGGGCCCTACAACGCTTTTTGCGAGTAAGGTAATCAGCGGATAGAGCATAAAAACAAGATAAAGGACGAAGGCGCCGACAGACACCAAGGTCCATGCGTCTCTTTTTTGTTTTTCCATTTGTTACCTTCCTGAAGAAAGGCTGCGTTCGCCCGATTCGTTAAAGACGTTTATTCTGTCCGGATAGACTTTAAGGGTTATCTTGTCTCCGTTTTTCAAGCCGTGCCCGCTATTTGTCTGTTCGACAAACTCAATATATTGATTATTTTCGAGTTTTACGAAATTTTGCGTGTACAAACCAAGAAGCACAGAACTGGCAACAACGCCTTTGATGCCCTGTGAATCATCACTGAGGTAGAATTCCTCGGGACGTATCGAAACTTTTACCGGAAGCTCTCCTCCTTCAAAGCGGAGCGGGGCACCGCTCATATTAACCGTATAATCCCCGATGGAAAGCTCCGGTGCGCCGCCGGAACCTTTTAATTTCCCGGGCATAATCGTTGAATGGCCTATAAACGTTGCCACAAAAACATTTGCCGGTCTTTGGTAGATTTCACGCGGGCTGCCAATGTGCTGTATCACGCCGCCGTTCATGATGGCTATGCGGTCTGAAACAGCCATTGCCTCTTCCTGATCGTGGGTAACATACACCGTTGTAATATTGATGGATTTTTGTATATCCCTGATCGCGTTCCGCATTTCAACACGGAGTTTTGCGTCAAGATTTGAAAGCGGCTCGTCCATAAGGAGCACGTCAGGCTCTATAACGATGGCGCGGGCAAGCGCCACACGCTGTTGCTGCCCGCCGGAAAGACGTTCGGGCATCCTGTCTCTAAATTGATCGATTTTGACCGTTGCCAGTATTTTATCCACACGTTTTTCTATTTCATCTTTCGGGACATTTCTGTTGGTAAGGCCAAACGCAACATTTTTCCAGACATTCATGTGCGGGAATATCGCATAGTTTTGGAAAACCATGCCGATATTACGCTTTCCCGGAGGTAAGTTGTTAATAACCGTATCGTTAAACTGGATCGTACCGCCTTCAATACTGTTAAAGCCGGCAATCATACGCAAAAGCGTTGTTTTACCGCAGCCCGAAGGCCCCAGGAGGGTGAAAAATTCCCCCTCCTGTATTTCTAACGAAAGATCCGGGATTATAACTGATTCCCCATATTTTTTTACTACCTTATCGCATATTATTTTTACGCTCATAAGCTTTTCTCTCCCCCTTAACGATTTATTTTACTGAAGTAATAAGCGTCCGGTAGCGTTCAATAATTTGAGCTTTTTCTTTTTCGAGGATTGATGAATCTTCTTTAATGATATTGATTTCCGAAATCGGCTTCATATAAACGCCTAATGCCGCATCTCCGCGAACGGGACGTACGGTAAGCTGGGTACCGATAATATCCTGAGCTTCCTTGCTTACGATAAAGTCAACCCATTTTTGAGCGCTTTCTTTGTTTTTAGCGTTCTTGATGATGCCGGTAAGGGCCGGAAGGAAGGATACACCTTCTTTCATATAAACAATCTTGACCGGAGCGCCGTCACGGACATAGGTTGCCGACGGATCTTCATAGGTAATACCCACAGTATATTCGCCGTCCGCAACGCCTTTATGAACAATTGAAGAACTGTTGGCTGTTTTTCCGTCAAGCTGAATCAGGAGATTTTTGACATAGTCCCAACCCTTGTCGGACAGATAATCACCGCTGCCCATATCATAAAGCATATTGGAAATTTGTGCGAAAGCAGAGCTTGAATTCGTGGGATCGCCCATGATCATCTTCCCTTTCAAAGCCGGGTTAAGGAGATCCTGGTAGCCTTCTACTTTAACATCCCCGATTAAATTGGTATTCACCAAAAGGACGCTGCCGTCGAGACAGTAAGGAGTCATTTTTCCTGCGATATTTTGATACTGGGGAAGAACGCCTTTGTTGTTCGCCGAAACATAGTCATCAAGCAGCTCGGCTTTGTAATTCTGAACCTGTCCACCCCAAACGACATCCGCATTGGGATTGTTTTTTTCTGATTCAATGCGTTTCCACACTTCGCCGGTACCCGCTGAAATGATATTCACTTTTACACCTGTCGTAGCCTCAAATTTGGGGACGAGATTGTTAACGAGACCCTCGCTATTAGGTGAATAGATCACCAGCTCGGCACTGTCTTTTTTCTGACAAGACATAACAAAAATTCCCAGTATAAGGGGGAACAAAAGGATAAGACTCTTTTTCATATAACTGAACTCCTTGGATTGCACGAAAACTTCATTGTCGTGCAAAAATTAAAATATTTTATTAAGGGTACTACAAGAATACGTTTAAAGCAATGGGCCGCAATGGGGCGCATTGACTTATAAATAATTTAAGCGAAAACAGGGAATATCTGAGCTGCAATTCAACTTGCAAAGAGGAATTCTGTTGAAATTTACCGGAAATTTAATTTTTATCCGCTATTCCCGAAAATGTAAGAGAGATGCCGAATTTTGATTTAATTAAAAATGTTCTGCTGTCATGGCAGGTTATTGTCATCACCATTGCCTTTGTCGCCTATTGGTCGCTTGTTTCGGCTATCGGCCGTTCCCGCACTAAAAGAGTTAAAAAAGCCGCGAAGCCCGAAACGACTAAAAAAATAAAAGCGGAAAAACGTCCTGGTGAAAAACAGGGGCTGAAAAAAAATATTGACACCAGTGAACTTGGGCTTGAATGATTTTTTAATGCGCTCAGCGGAGAATATTAAGGGAGCGCGGAAAATACCGGATGGGGCATATCCTGCCGCGTATTGCGGCAGGGATATTTTCTTATTTGGGAGGGGATTATTCTATTTTGCGGCGATATACTTTAAAAAGTTACGCAATAAATAACAGAGTATTATCGTACCGAATATCATCACCACGGAAAGTGCGTTAATAACCGGGGAAACCCCGTGCCGTATCGCCGAGTTGATAAACACCGGCAGCGTTGTTGCGCCCGCACCGGTAACAAAATAGGTGATAACAAAATCTTCAAGTGAAATGGTAACGGCGGTCAGGAAGCCCGAAACAATACCTGGCATACACATCGGAATAGTAACTTTTAGCAGGGTCTGTTTTTCATTCGCCCCAAGGTCATGAGCCGCCTCAATAATCGAAAAATCAAATTCATCAAGACGCGCCGTAACCATTAAAAAGACAAAAGGCATATTAAACGTAACGTGCGCGATAAAAATCGTAAAAAGTCCCAAAGGTATGCCGACTGCGGCAAAAAAGATTGAAAGAGAAACACCTATGATAATTTCCGGTAAGACCATCGGTAAAAATGAGATTGTCTGAGTATAGGATCGGGATTTAAAACGATACCAGTTTACGCCTATCGCGCCCATTGTTCCCAGTACCGTTGCAAGCGAGGCTGAGCTGAGCGCGATTAAAATACTATTCCAAAAGGCGCGCCAAAGCGGACGTGAATGTAAAAAGAGCTCCTCGTACCAGACAAAAGAAAAACCGGTAAAGTTTGTGCTTTTTGAAGAGTTAAATGAATAGAAGAGCAGCACAAAAAGCGGCATAAAGAGAAATATAATGGTAAGCATAAAAATCACGCGGGAGGATGAAATCTCTTTCCGTATCGCACGCCGCGCGTGCCTGTTCGCCTCGGTCACCGGTTTATTACCCCGCAGTGTTGTTATCATGCTGTGAACAATAGCTCTAAAATTCATCTCTCATATCCTCTCTCGAAACATCGCTTTGCGTATTAAACATAGTATCCTTAAGTCATACATCTTTTTATCAGGCGTTCAGCTTATTTGCGGCGTTTTGATTCCTTCCGTTGAGTCGCCAGCATAATGATAATACTGACTGTTGTTATCGCGGTAAGTACCATTGATATCGCGGAGG
>JAITXS010000132.1 GCA_031284645.1 Spirochaetaceae bacterium
AGTACGATGTACGATATAGAAGCCTTGTATGAAGCGAATACGGTCAAGGAGGCGATACTCATGCTTTCGGAACACCCCGAGGCTAAAATTATCGCCGGAGGCAGCGATGTTCTCATTAAAATCCGCGAGGGCTCCCTTGCCGCTTGTACCTTAGTCAGTATCCAGCGTTTGGATGAACTGCGCGGTATTTCATTGGAGAAAGACGGAGCTTTGCGTATAGGCGCTCTTTCGAGTTTTTCCCGGATTACGGCAAATCTGCTTATTCAAGCCCATATCCCTGTTTTGGGAGATGCGGTCTCTAAAGTCGGCGGGCCTCAGGTTCGTAACATCGGTACTATAGGCGGCAATGTCTGTAACGGTGTTACCTCGGCAGACAGCGCCTCTACGCTGGTCGCCTACGATGCATTGATGGAATACCACGGGCCGGACGGAATCCGCCTTGTGCCGATAACAGAACATTATGTTGCGGCAGGAAAGACTGCCCTAAAACACGAGGAAATTCTCTGCGCGATTATCATACCGAAAGAGAGCTATCAGGATACATTTGGTCATTATATCAAATATGCTATGCGGAACGCGATGGATATAGCGACCCTTGCCTGTTCGGTCAATGTGCGGCTTTCCGATGATAAAAAAAAGATAGAGCGTTTGCGTGTTGCCTTTGGTGTCGCCGGCCCTGTTCCTATGCGTGCGGCGCATAGCGAGCAGGCTGCGAATGGTAAAGCAGTCTGTGAGGAAACAATAAAAGCCGCCGCCCAAGCTGTTTTGGAAGACATAAAACCGCGGACAAGCTGGCGGGCGAGTAAAGAACTTCGTGCTCATCTTGCCGTGGAACTGGTAAAACGGGCAGCGCAGGAAGCCATTATCAAAGCGGGAGGCTTAAAATGAGTATTCAACACACGATAGTCAAGTGTAAAATAAACGGTAAAGATCGTGAGGTTTTGGTTGACGTCCGGGCTTCTCTTACCGATCTGCTGCGTAATGAATACCGGCTTACCAGCGTAAAAAAGGGCTGCGAGGTCGGCGAATGCGGAGCCTGTAATGTTATTATTGACGGGGAGTGTTTTAATTCCTGTATATATCTTGCCGTATGGGCTCATGGCAAAGAAATTATGACAACAGAAGGATTGCTCGGGGAAAATGGTGAGCTTTCGGAGATGCAGAGAGCTTTTGTCGAAGAAGGCGCCGTGCAATGCGGGTTCTGCACCCCGGGCTTCCTTATGAGCGCAAGCGAAATTGTAAAAAGCGGCAAAGAATACGATGATGAAGAGCTGCGAACTTTGCTTTCCGGTCATCTGTGCCGCTGTACCGGCTACGAAAATATTATAAAAGCAGTACGCCGTGTTATCGAAAAACACCACAAGAAAGTTTGCAATGCACCTTTGTAAACATTTTGAGGGGAAAGCAATAATAATGCAAGGAGGATACTCATGAGCGAAATTATGCGTCCTATTCCATTTGCAGATTTAGTAAAATGGACACAGGGAGAGTACGGGAAAACCGAATCAATTTTCGGTATTCGAAAAGACAAGTTCTACAGGAACAAAAGCGCCAGGAAGATACGGCTTTTTGGAACGGAGATTAGCTCTCCTGTTGGCCCTGCTGCCGGCCCTCACGCTCAACTTGCACAAAACATCGCCGCAGCCTATCTTGCCGGAGCACGGTTTATTGAGCTTAAAACCGTGCAGACTATGGACGGAGAGGAACTGCGAAAATGCGTTGCCCGTCCCTGCATCAATGCAACGGATGAATGTTACAATGTCGAGTGGTCAACGGAACTTACTGTGCCCGAGGCGTACGAGGAATATGTTAAAGCATGGTTCCTCCTCCATTTCCTTGCCAAAGAATATCAGCTTGGACAGGGGGGCGATTTCATCTTTAATATGAGTGTCGGCTATAATCTTGAGGGTATACAATCGCCCAAGATCGACAGCTACATTGAGGGCATGAAAAACGCAAGGGACAGCGAGGTATGGAAGACTTGTTATACCTATCTTGCCGGACATCTTGGCGATTTCAAACATTTTAGCGAAGCCGACCTGAATGCGGTTTCAAGCGTTGTATCAACAAGTATTACGCTTTCCACCCTGCACGGCTGCCCGAAAGAAGAAATTGAGCGCATTGCAGATTATCTTCTTACCCACAAGGGGCTTCATACTTATATTAAGTGTAACCCTACCCTTCTGGGCTATGAAAGAGCGCGAAAAATCCTTGATGAGATGGGGTTCCGCTCTGTTTCTTTTGATGATCATCATTTTAAAGATGATCTCCAATATAAAGACGCACTTGAGATGCTCAAGCGTTTACAAACAAAAGCTCGGGAAAAAAACCTTGCGTTTGGCGTTAAAATAACCAATACCTTTCCTGTTGAAATTAAACGCAGCGAGCTTCCCGGTTCCGAGATGTATATGTCGGGGCGCGCTCTTTTCCCGCTTTCAATCAATGTAGCAAAGAGCCTTTCCCTTGATTTTAACGGAACATTGCCGATTTCGTATTCAGGCGGCGCGGATTTTTTCAATATAAAAGAAATTATCCAAACGGGCATACGACCGATTACCGTTGCCACTACGATTTTAAAACCCGGCGGATATGAACGGCTTCAACAACTCGCGATGATAGCCGAAGATTCTGTTGATCCGGCTCTTTCGGGTATCAATGTTGATAAACTGAGCGCCCTTACCGGAAAACTGCCCGATCTCAAACGCTACAGGAAAGAGTACCGGCAGAGCGGCTTGCGGAAAACAAAATCGCCTTTGCCTCTTTTTGATTGCTTTAAGGCTCCGTGTCAGAACGGCGGCTGCCCTATTCATCAGCAAATACCCGCCTACCTTGAAAAGATAAACTCAGGCGATTATGCCGGGGCCTTTAAGATTATTGCTGTTGATAATGCCGCGCCTTCAATTACCGGCGCTATCTGTAACCATGAATGTCAGGACAAATGTACCCGTGTTGATTATGATGACCCGCTTTCAATACGTGCGGCAAAGAAAATTGCCGCAGACAACGCAGAGGAAGCGTTTACCGGCGCACTTCAGGCTCCCGCGTTAAAAACTGATAAAAAAGCCGCTGTTATCGGTGCCGGGCCTGCGGGTATCGCGGCTGCACTTTTCCTCCGCCGGAACGGAGTACCGGTTACGGTCTATGAAAAAGAGCAGGACGCTTTTGGTATTGTGCGTTTTGTTATCCCTGAGTTTAGAATAAAAAAAGAGGAAATTGAGCGCGATTATCGTTTGGCTTTGAAGTACGGCGTTGAGTTTCAATTTGGCGTTGATGAGCGTTACTCCCTTGACGAATTAAAAAAAACACACGCATTTGTGCTCCTTGCAACAGGCGCATGGAAGGCAGGTGAAAAAGCCGTAAAAGAAGGCGATGGAAATATCCTTGACGCTTTGAGCTTCCTTGCAGCCTCGAAAGCCTCGTGCTGTTCGCTTGATTTAGGGGCTTCCGTTGCTGTTGTCGGCGGCGGGGATGTGGCGATGGACTGTGCCCGTGCGGCAAAACGAAACAAGGGCGTACAGCGCGTGGCCATCGTATACCGGCGTACGGTAAGTGAAATGCCCGCCCAGTTCGAAGAACAGGAACTGGCCCGTGCGGACGGCATTGAGTTTATTGAACTTTATGCACCGGAAAGCTTTTCGGGCGGAGAACTTGTCTGCCGGCGTATGAAGCTCGGCGATTATGATGCTAAGGGACGACGGAGCGTAAGCCCTGCTGAGGAGAAGCGCTCCATGCAATTCGATACGCTTATTCAGGCGACAGGTGCCCGGGTGGATACGTCTCTTTTCGAAAAAAACAAAATCCGCTTGAATGACAGGGGTTTGCCGCTTGTAAACGAAGCAAACGAAAGCTCGATTCCGGACGTGTATATTATCGGCGACAGTAAAGCGGGACCGGCAACAGTGGTCAAAGGTTTAGCCGATGGTAAAAGTGCCGCATTGGACATCCTTAAAAAACTGGGACTTCCCCATGATTTTATTACCTTTTCCCCGGAACACAAAGAAAGCGCAGCTCTTTATGCCAAAAAAGGGATACTTTCTCCCGCTATCGAGGGGAATACGGATGCCTGCCGTTGCCTTTCCTGTGCGGAAATCTGTGAAATCTGTGTGGATGTCTGTCCGAACCGTGCCAATGTTGCAATCGAGATATCAGGGCCTTTTGCTACGCGCCGCCAGATCGTGCATATCGACCGCATGTGTAATGAATGCGGAAACTGCGCTGTCTTCTGTCCGCATAGCGGCGCTCCGTATAAAGACAAATTCACCGTGTTCAGCTCGGAAGAGGACTTTACGAACAGCGAAAACCCGGGATTCCTTGTTTGCAGGCCGGGAAATTATCAGCTGCGCCTTGCCGATAAGACAGTGCTTAATTACAAGGCAGGGGATAAAAACGTTCCGGCGGACATAGCGGCGTTTATTGAACATATCACGAAAGCATACGGATATTTGGTAACAGAAGCGTAATATTTTTGGAGGATACTATGATACTCATCGGAAATGGCAAAATTATCACCCGGGATGCGGAGAGGCCGTTTATAAACAACGGTGCCGTGCTTATCGACGGAAAGCTCATCAAAGATGTCGGCGTAAGTGATGAGCTGCGGGCAAAATATCAGGATGCCCGGTATATTGACGCGCGGGGACGGCTGGTTATGCCGGGCTTTATTAACTGTCACCAGCATTACTACAGTACCTTTGCGCGGGGAATGAGCCTTGGCGGGAAAGCTGCCACGACCTTCGGGGAAGTACTCCGCGGCCTTTGGTGGCGGCTTGACAAGGAGTTGAGCCTGGACGATGTCTACTATAGCTGCATTGGGCCTATGATCGACGGGATACGAAACGGCGTTACATCGGTTATTGATCATCATGCGAGCCCCTATGCGGTTCCCGGTAGTCTTTTTAAAATCGCACAAGCCGCCCAATTATGCGGCATACGAAGCAATCTCTGCTACGAGGTCTCCGACCGCGACGGCGAAAAAATCGCACAAGAGGGGATAAAAGAAAATCTTGATTTTGCCCTTCATTGTAAGTCAGAAAATGACGATATGCTCAAGGCCCTTATCGGAATGCATGCCCAGATGACAATCTGCGATAAAACGCTTGACGCCTGTCTTGATGCAGCTGCACAGGCCGGTGTCGGCTTCCATGTTCACGTTGCAGAAGGTTTTGAAGATGTGGTGGATGCTCTTGCCAAATACGATCTCCGTGTTGTTGAGAGGCTTTATAAACGAAAAGTGCTTTCCGATAAATCCATTGCCGTACATTGCATCCAGATTACCGAAGAAGAAATGGATATGTTAAAAGACAGCAAGGTTGCCGTTGTCCACAATCCCGAATCAAACATGGGTAATGCTGTCGGCGTGTCTCCGGTGCTTGATATGATAAAAAAAGGCATACTCGTCGGAATGGGCACTGATGGTTATACATCCGATATGACCGAATCATATAAAGTTACGGCAATACTCCACAAACACGCGAAAAAAATCCCGTCTGTCGCTTGGGGTGAACCCCCGCTTATGCTTTTTGAGAACAACAAACTGATTATGGAGCGTTTTATCAAGGGTAAAATCGGTGCCGTAAAAAAAGATCACTATGCCGATATTATCATCGTTGATTATAAAGGCCCCACGCCTGTTAACGAGTCTACGATAAACAGCCATATTCTTTTTGGCGTTACAGGCAGGCATGTTGATACAACGATCATCAACGGTAAAATTGTGATGTCCGAGAGGGAGCTTGCCGACATAGACGAAGATGCCCTGCTTGCCGCTTCCCGCGAACATGCCCAGAAGCTATGGAAGAGGATATAGGATAGTTACAAACTGAGCATTACCGGATAAATACTACTTGACGTATGACAAAATGATGATATACTTTGAACAGGCTCTAAAAATCATAATTTTTAGAGCCTAATCCATGAAAAAAAGTGTGTGGTAGTGTTCAGAAACATCAAAATCGGGACGAAAATTCTCTCTGTTATTTTACTGGTTTCTATTTTAACACTGGTAATTATTTCGACTATTTCATATACCCAGATGCTGAATCTCGCAAAATACTCCCAGGATGCCAATATTCAACTCGGCGTTACCGCATCGGATCAATCAAAAGAAGCGCTCCTTAATCAGGCGAATGAACAACTGGAATACCTTGCCGCCGCGCAGGCGGAAAAAGCAAACCAAATGCTACGGCAGATACACGTGGATATTGAGGTGCTTGCCGGGTATATGGAAACGCTCTATGCCCATCCGGAACAGTTTACCGGAAAAAAAGTCCCTTTTATTCCCGATGCGCCGAACGACACGGCAAGCGCCAAATATATGTTTGCGCCGGATGTCAGTCCAAACGCCAAGCTGAGGGAAGAACTTCGATGGATATCCTCCGCCGACTATCCTTTTTCGGGTATTTTTAAAAACAACTCCATGCTGGATAATATATATCTGGCAACAGAAAGCGGTATTTTTTACCGTTATTCAAGATTAAACAACTATAATCCCGAATATGACGGGCGCAAACGGCCCTGGTATGTCAAGGCAATGAAAAACAGGGGGGAGGTAATATGGATGCCCCCATATATCGCCTCGTTTACACCGCAATTGGTCGTAAGCTGCGCCAAAACTTTTCAGGACAGGGAAGGGAACTATGTCGGCGTCATTGGAGTCGATATTATCATTACTCACATTGTCGAAGAAATTCTGGCCTTACGCATCGGCGGAGAGGGTTATGCGTTTTTACTGGATGCGAGCGGCTCATACATTGCTCATCCCCGTTACGAAGAAGCGGGGTTTAATCCAAATCCGCTTGACGGTGCCAGCGGTTTATGGCGCAACGCGCTGCTTGATATGGTGGGCGGGAAAGGCGGAACCTATATTGTTACTATTGATGGCAGCGAGGAATATCTGTTCTCCGCGCCAATTCAGGAAACCGGCTGGATGCTCTGCATTGCTATTCCGGTACAGGATGTTATAGCCCCGGCTCTTGCAACTCAGGCGAAAATGGAGCGCTTTACCGATGAAGCGCAGATCTATATCAGGCGCACCCTCTCCGGCGTCCTTATGCGTTTTATTATCATATTTTCGGTGATAGCCATGTTGGTGGTTGCGTTTTCCTATATTCTGTCTATTACCATTACACGTCCCCTTGAAAAATTATCGCGGGATGTCAGGCATATCGGGGACGGAGAGTTGGATACGAGAATTGAGGTAAAAGGCAAGGATGAAATTGCGGAACTCGGGGCGGCTTTTAATAAAATGACCTCTGACATCCGGAATTACATTGAAAATCTAAAACAGGCGACCGCAGAAAAAGAGCGTATCAACAGCGAGCTGCAAGTTGCTAATGAGATTCAAAGGGATATGCTGCCCCATCTTTTCCCGCATTTTACCGGCAATGAATATTTTGCCGCATACGGGAAAATGATTCCGGCAAAGGAAGTTGGCGGAGATTTTTTTGATATATTTTTCCTTGACGAGCGAAAGACGAAAATCGCCTGTGTTATTGCCGATGTATGCGGCAAGGGAGTACCCTCGGCTTTATTTATGGTGGTCGCAAAAACACTGCTAAAACAGCAGCTCTTACAAACAGAGAATCTGGGTGAGGCGCTTGGGCAGGTAAATAAGACCCTTTGCGAGGATAATCCTATGTGTATGTTTGTTACTGTTTTTGTTTTTGTGCTTGATATGGTTTCAGGAGAAATGACCTACGTAAACGGCGGGCATAACCCGCCGCTGCTCTCACAAAACGGCAATCCGTTTCAATTCATGCAATTGAAACGGGGTATCGCGCCGGGGGCACTGGAAGACAGCGTGTATATACAGGATTCCATCGCGCTGAACCCGGGAGATAAAATCTACCTGTATACCGATGGTGTAAACGAGGCAATGAACGAGCAGGATGAGTTATTCGGCAACGAACGCTTCCTTAATTCGGCGAACATCTATAATGATATGTTACCTGAAGAATTTGACAAAAGCCTGCGTGCGGATATTGCCGTGTTCACCAACGGGGTAGACCAGTCTGATGATATTACGACACTCTCTTTCCACTATCTAAAGAAAATTGATTCATGAATCAGTTATGGACAAGGCGGGCCTTGTTCGCCGGATCAGTCCTCATTGTCGGTGCGGTCTTGGGATTTATCTGGATACTGAATATCAACCAATCAGAGGAATTAAAACAGACTTTTTTATTGTACATTCTGATACTCTGGTTTTTTGCTACTCTGGCTTTCGCTCTATTTTACTTTAAAGGAGTTATTTTTCGTGTTTCAGGTGCATTAGAACGCAGCCGTATTATTACGCTATTAGGAAGCATACTGCTTATTGTACAGATAACATTTGCTTTTGTAAACTTTGTGTATCGTGAGACACAGTTTACCTTCACAGCCTATGATCACGCACGGGAATTATACCATTCGATAGACTGGAATATGCCGGCGGATATGCTGGATAAGCAATGCGGTGTTTTGCCTTTAGACATAGATCAACTCTATGTGCTTGACAATCAGGGACAGCTGCTCTACGCGAAGCCTCTACTTCCGGCAGATGCCTCCGTAGATTATCAACCCTTAGATCGTTATACCTTTCCCTTGAAAAGCGGATTGCTGGGTATGCATATATCAAAAACCTACCATTTTTCCTTTATCAGATCTGTTTTGTTTGATCTGTTTACGATCTTGGTCGTTTCACTTTTCTTTAGTTTTGAGCTGGTCTTGCTGCTTATCCGCATTATCGAAACAAAAATAGCAGCGCATAAACAAGATCTTGGAGAAGAAGATCCTTTTAAAGAAAGGGATATGATAGAAAGCCGCCCGCCGGATCATTGTATAAACTATATCAGGCCGATTGCCTTTCTTTTCTATTTTGCCTCCCGTATGTCCGCGACTTTTCTGCCGGTGATGGCGGCAGAATTATCAAAAGCCGCCTTTGACGGCTCCTCCGGCGGCATCGCGGCAAGTATTCCGCAATCAGCGGAAACACTTTTTACCTGCGTGGCTATTTTATTTGCTTCCGAAATGATCATAAAAAAAGGATGGAAACAACCCTTCCTCATGGGTATTGGTTTTGTCATTGCCGGAACCTTTTTGTCGGCTTTTACTTATTCGTTTGTTATCTTTGTCTCTGCCCGCGCTCTTGTCGGCCTTGGATACGGATTTTGCTGGATGACGCTGCGGAATTTATCTTTGTTCGGGATGAACGCTCATGAGCGCTCTTGGGGGTTTGCCATGTTTAACGCCGGTTTATACGCCGGTATGAACTGCGGGCAAGTAACAGGATCCATCCTTGCGGATTTCTTCGGCTATCAGATTATTTTTGTGATATCGGCACTGGCAAGTGTTGTAAGCGGAATCGCCGTGCTTTTTATCAAAAATGATCGTCTGAATGTACCTGAGGGGAAAGCCGAGTCCCGCACAGCTGTCCGGCCGAATACCGGAGGGAATAAGCGCGATCTTATACAAATGCTCACAGTCCTTTTACTGTTGGTTGCACCCTCCTGTATTATGGTCGGCTATTCGGAATTCTACCTCCCCATTCATATGCTTGATATCGGAGGCAGCACATCCGATGTAGGCCGTATCTTACTCCTCTACGGATTGGTTGTTGTCTATCTTGGACCTAAAATGACTCAATTTGTAAGAAAACATTCCGGAGGGGGCATGGGCATTACTATTGCGTATAATATCTTACTGGCGATCGGACTTGTAATCGCCGGTCTGTGGGGCGGTTTTCTCGGCATCGCTGTGGCTATGGTTATCATCGGTTTGGCGGACGGATTTGGATTCGGCGCGCAAAATGAATTTGTTTTGGCTTTGCCGTTTATGTCCAGGATGCATCCGGGCAGGGCGTTTTCATTGTTTAGTTTTTTAAAAAAACTTACCGGAATGTTAGGCCCCATTGTATTTGCCGCTGCTTTGAGTTTCCCCGGCGGACAGAGTATTGTTATTATCGGGATAATCATCATCGTTTTTGCATTGCTGTCATTGGTAATAGGGAAACACTTCCACCAAACGGATCCGGCCTGGCAGTAATGCTTAAGTTCGGACATAAAAAATGATATCCGCCGGATCCGATTTTTAGGGGAACTCTTGTTCGGACATTGTAGAGCTGAGTTTAGCTTTTCCTATCAGTGCAAAAAGCGCGGTAAAAGATTTTACCAGCATCTGTTTTGTCTCTTTATCGGCATTCCAAAATGATGTAAAAATACGCCGGGTATTTGAAAAACGGTGATCTAAAAATTGGGAAACTGATTGGATTTCAGTCTCTTGAAGTATCGTATACAAGCCTTCGATTAATTGTTCCCGTTGAGTATTATCCATCCCGTTTATCCATGCCATAATAGATCGGTTAAGGCTCGCTGACTTTTCATCAATAGCAGGCTCCCTGATAAAACTGTCACTCAGTACTTCCCATGTCCAGAGGCTGTGCTGCCGCAAACCAGCCGCTTTGCTTGCCACTACTATAGAATCATAATCATGCTCAAAAAGAAGGCCAATGATAGACCCCTGCGGAATAAACGAATGAATTTTAGATTTTATATTTTTATATCCTGCATTTGACAAAAATGAGGCTTTAAAACCCGGGCCATCATTGCTGTAAATTGCTTTAATACGTTTTTGCGTTTTCGGCTTACAGCAGGATGCCGAATAAATCGCAAGATTACCGCCTTTTGAATGTCCGCACACATAGAAAGACCCCCAGAAATGTTTTGCCGCGTTTTCAAGATAATTGACCGCTTCATTTTGTGCGGGAACTGCTGCGTCAAGAGCAAGATTAAAATCTTCTTTCCATCCGACAAGAGAGGAGTCTGTCCCTCGAAACGCAATACAGGGTCTTTCTTTTTTCGGGAAAATCGTCATAGCCGAAAACTGAACTTGCTGCTCTTTATCAATTTTGTTGACATACGCGGCAATACGAATATTTCTAAAACGCTCAGAATAGGCAAGCGCCCGTATCAAGCGGCTGTCTTGTGCATAAGTATCAGGGAAATGTTCGGAAAAACACTGGTTTTCAGTGTGCCTTTCCGCCATCATTTCCACAGCAGCGGCCAGAGTCGTGTAGGGCTTTTTATAATCAGCGCTAATAATACCATCAAAATTATAATAAGAGAGCAATGAAAAAACAATGTTGTCTACTTCGTTAAAAGGACGTGTCTTAAATGACAGATCTCCGCGTGTTAAGACATAATCAAGCACATTTGCCATATAAGAGCCGCCTTTGCTACTTTAAATTATCGGGGCCGAAGCTTTCCGGCAGAAGCTGTTCCAGAGTATAACTGGTAATTTTTTCAGGCGCATTAAGCGGGGCAAGAAGAATTCGGAATGTCGCGGGCTCTGTAAATTCACGGATAAACTGCCTGCATACACCGCAGGGAGCGCAGATATGGTCAAGATTACCGCCTTCTTTCCCTCCGACAATGGCTATAGCCTCAAAATCTTTATCCCCTTCACTAAGCGCCTTGGAAAAAGCCGTCCTCTCGGCACAGATTCCCGGCGTGAAAGCAGCGTTCTCAATATTACAGCCCAGATACAATTTCCCGTTTTTAGCAAGCAGAGCCGCACCCACGGAAAAATCGGAATACGGTGAATATGATTTTTCACGCGCTTTAACCGCCCATTGAATAAGCTCCGCATCGCATATCGGCATATAAACATCTCCTTTGGTAGTCATCTGCCTCAAGTATACCGTTATTGAAGGCTATAGGGTATAGGTATTGGATTAATTTTAGTAATGCGTGCCCTTGCGGCCGGGGCCTCGTTTTGTTATCATAGATTGATATGTTGAACATCAAAATGATCGCGCTTGACCTTGATGATACAGTCCTTCGTTCGGATTTGAGTATATCAAAACGGACGAGGAATGTTGTAAAAGAGGCCTTACGGACCGGTATTGTTGTCGTGCTTGCAACAGGGAGAGTGCCGGACGCTCTTTTAAATATAGTAAAGCTTTTAGGCCTGGACAAGAATCCGGGTTATCTTGTCTGCGGCAATGGCTCGCTAACTATGGATAGCAAAACCCGGACGATTGTTGATGAAGTATTATTACCGCAGAAAGCCGCGCTTGCCGCTTTTGATTTAATTGATGCAGAAGGCTTTGCCGCCCAGATATACGATGATAACTATATTTTTGTTTCACGACAAAACGAATTTTCCGATGCCGACCATAAATTAACCGGTCTCAAACAGATAGTTCCGAAAGATTTTCGATCCCTGCTCATTGAAAAAGGTTCCCATAAGATAGTTGTTCCCGGTGACCCCATGCTTTTAAAACCACTTGAGGAAATTCTCCGTAATGTCATGGGGAATGCAATTACGCTTTTTACCAGTAAACCGTATTTCCTTGAGATTTTACCGCCGAACTGTGATAAAGGCAGCGCACTGGCGAATATCGCAAAAAACCGAAACATAAAACGGGAAGAAGTCATGGCTTTCGGGGACTCAATGAACGATGAGGCTATGCTCCGCTGGGCAGGCTGTAGCGTTGCAATGTGCAACGGCGATGAGCGGATAAAAAAAATAGCCCGCCTGGTAACGGAAAAATCCAACGATGATGACGGTGTTGCCGAATTTATCGAACGCTATGTCCTTAATCGCGAGCCGCTGCCACCTGTTTAATTGCCCCGCGCGTGTCCTGTCGGCGGAATTACTGCACCAAAGAGTTTGCGGCAGTTTCAGCCTGAGCTTTTGAATCGTAGATCTGCAGTTCGGATTCAAGAAGCCAGCCGGAATAATTGCCGTCCGATACAAACACCCATCTGCTTGTTTTATCGTTTACCAGCAAAGGGCGGCGCTCCAGTATTTCGACAATGGCACCTTTACGCACAATACCGACCGACTCCCCGGTATCGCCCCGTTTATCAAGAATATGCGCATAACTTGATCCGATTACGCCGTAACCGATAAGAGATCGGGAGAGCGGCAGCGTTACCAGAGGGAGCATTTCTTTCTCAGCTGTCATGCGCTTACAAGAGATCGCCAGAAATAATGCTAAAAATAAAAAGAATATCCTCTTCATAGCGTATTTTCTTAAAATGCACCCTTCCCGCATCACAATCCGGCATAATGCACGAGCAAGAGAACTCCTGCGGCTTTCATTCTTCGCCCGTCTTCGACCCGATAAAAGGCAGTAACATTAAATCAGAAGGGGTAAAATCCAGGGTTTTTATTTCAGATATATCAACCCAACGCCATTCATCATGTTCGTTTAACGTCAGATCAAAGCTTAAAAAATAAACGCTATACGCCTTTAATACCCGTTTTATCCCTTTATGCTCAAAAGATGATTCCCCAAGAAACTTACCACAACGTATCCCGACATTGAATTCCTCGAAAAATTCACGGACAATACAGGCCTCTTCGTTTTCTCCTTCCTCAACTTTACCGCCCGGAAACTCCCATTTCCCGCCCATATCACCGCCCATTTTCCGGCGTGCAACAAAAATCTTGCCGCTTTTACCGGCAATACCCGCAACAGATATATTCATTCTAAATAAACATAAAACTGGGCAATAAAAAATGCAAAATACCCGCGATAATACTGATGTACCCTATTGTTCTTTGATTTGCGCGGAGCACTAATACAATCATATTATTATTTTTCCTGAAAAAGTCACTATCCGGAACAGAAACCGGACTTTCCGCATCAGAGAACGTAAACGTAGAATCTTTGCCAAGATATTCGTATATCAACGTAAGTCCGGAGAGAACACCGGCAAGAGCAGGAAATAAGTCACCTAAAATCGGCGTAGTGCCGTCTATCGGATTAATCAGTACAAGAAGTCCCGTTAAAACCGTGAGTATCCCCAAAACAAAGCGATACGTATCAATATGCTGTAATGCTCTGTCCGTGCTTTTTTTCTCACCAAAACCCCTAAGAATCATAATTCCAGCGGCTGTGTCACAAAAAACAGACAGAAAATAAAGCTGCAACATCGCAGGCAGACTCCTTGTGTATATCTTAGTATAAATGAAAGCACAGAAATTTCCAAGTGGCTGCCCGCCGACAGGCGGACTGGTGAACGTATTTAAGCGATAAGACAGAACGCGCGCCTCACTATTTAAAGATATTTCTTATGGTATATCGCCCAAGTCTGCGCCCTCTGTGCGAGTCCGGCATATTTTTGTTATTATAACAATATGACCGGTTCACAAAAAAACACGCTTGCTTATTTTTTTGATCTTGCGGACGCCTCGCTTTCAACAGGATATCACAATTTATACACAAAGTATGCGTTTCAGGATGATGCGGCGAAAAATGACGCGAAAAAGACGGCTGATCCTGTTATACCGGGCAGTACCATAGATCAGGAAAACCGGAAATCCGATGATTCAGGGACAGCACCTGTGTTTGATGCAGACGATTCGCTTGAAAAGATTGCCGGAGAAATCCGAATGTGTTCCGCCTGCAAACTGAGCGCCCAGCGAAAAAACGCCGTCCCCGGTGAAGGTATCTCCCGCCCGCTTGTTCTTGTTGTCGGCGAAGGCCCCGGCGCAGATGAAGACGCGCTGGGAAGACCATTTGTTGGCCGCGCCGGAGGACTCCTTGACAAAATGCTTGAGAGCATCGGGCTTTCCCGTGAAAAAAACTGTTTTATCGCCAATATCGTAAAATGCAGGCCACCAAACAACCGTGATCCGGAAAATGATGAATCGACCGTCTGCATTCACTTTCTTGAACGTCAAATTGATGTCTTAAAACCGCTTGTCATTTTAAGCCTTGGGAAAATATCGGCAGGTCTGTTGCTTAATACAAACGAAAGTATAAGTCGTCTCAGGGGAAGCTGGAAATTGTACCGCCGTATTCCCCTCCTTCCGACCTTTCATCCGAGTTATCTGCTGCGGGACGAACATCAAAAAGCCTTCGCATGGGAAGACATGAAGTCGCTGTGCCGCCGCCTAGCGGAATTAAGTCCCTTGTATGCAGCTGAAACAGCGGAATTACGTGTCTCCAGAAAAATATAAGGTCAACGTTGTAGTCGGGGAGCTTTCGTGCGTGAGCCATGAGCCCAGGATGATGCTTTTAAATAAGAATTTTTGCCTTGCAGGACACCTTGCAGGAAGCTACTTGTCAAAACAGCATGATTTTCATATAATATAACAAAGGAAAGATTATGGCAGAACAATTACAGATGGTAACTTTTCAACTTGCACAAGAGCTGTACGGGGTTAATATCCTTGACGTTAAAGAGATTGTCCGCGTGCAGGACGTCCGTGTCATTCCGAATGCGCCGTCATATGTTGAAGGAATTTTTAATCTTCGCAGTGAAATTATTCCGATAATCAATCTTCACAAGCGTTTTGCATTAAAAACCATCATTGCATCGCATGAAGACGAACTCCTTTCGGGCTTTGTTATTATTGATATTGACGGTATGAAGCTCGGTGTTATTATAGATCGCGTGTCACGTGTTGTTACCATCAATACCGCTGAAATTCAGGCCCCCCCGCAGATGATAAGCGGTATTGGTGCTGAATATATACGGGGCGTTGTCCGACAAAGCGGTGATTACCTTATTATTCTTAATATCAGAAGCCTCTTTAATCCGAAAGAATTACAAAAAATCGCCAAGTTAAGCTGATATTTGAAACCGATTTCTGTCCCCCCCCCCCATCAATTCGGGCTTCGGAGCAGTTCCTCCGGGGGTTTTTATTTTGGCTAACAGATTTGGTTTGCTCTCGTTCAAAACAAAAATCAGACGGAAACGAACTTAAACGGGCCTGCGCTTCAGTATAAAAAAAGCATATTAACGTCTTAATCTTGCGAAAAGGGAACTCATCACCAACATCCGTTTTACCTGGAAATTATTCTTCTTCAAATTTTGATAAAAAGACACGTTCCAGAGTTTCGACAGCATCTTTTTCATCCTCACCTTCCGCGATGATTTTGATTTTATCTCCGTAAGCCGCGCCAAGCGTAATAATACCGAGTATGGATTTTGCGTTAATCATGTTGGAGCCGCATTCAAAATGAATAGAGCACTTGAAATCTTTTGTCTTTTCAACCAACAGAGAAGCCGGGCGGGCATGGATACCAGCCCGATTGACGACAGTTATGGTTCTTTCGAACATAATTTTCTACCCCTGTATGTTTCGTATTTTTTTTCTGGTAAAGATACGCGGATCATCAATACGCGAATTTTCTTTTTAAAAATACAGGGCTTGGGGGGTGATCTTCTGATTTACCGCCCCCAAGCTTTCCTGTTTCTCTTTCTATTAGCTGTTCAGTCGTTTTTCTATAGCGTCAAGCTCAACAAGAAGCTCTTTCGGTAATTTATCACCGAATTTCGGATAATGATTCTTTCTGATATCCGCGATTTCCGCTTTCCAGCCTTCGATATCAACATTTAAAATTTCTTTCATGTCGCTTTCGCTTACACCGTTTGGACGGGCAATAGCATCCGGCGTGGGAACTGTGCCTATAGCTGTCTCCATCGCGCCCCCTTTACCGTCACAGCGGTCAAAAATCCATGCAAGAACACGGGAATTTTCGCCGTAACCGGGCCATATAAACTTACCCCCGTCATTTTTACGGAACCAATTCACAAAGAAGATTTTCGGAAGCTTGCTTTCATCGTGACTCTGGCCGATTTTAATCCAATGTTTGAAATAATCGCCCATGTTGTAGCCGCAGAACGGAAGCATCGCAAAAGGATCCCGGCGAATAACACCGGCCTTAACATCAAGCGCGGCGGCGGTAACTTCTGATCCGACTATTGATCCCATAAAAACGCCGTGAATCCAGTTTTTCGCCTGATTTACGAGCGGAATTGTTTTCGGACGGCGACCGCCGAAAAGGAAGGCTGAAATCGGTACTCCTTTCGGATCTTCCCATTCTTTGGCAATTGCCGGACATTGACGAGCCGGAGCAGCAAAACGGGAATTCGGGTGTGCCGCAGGCGGCTGATTTTTATTGTTTTTATCCTGAATCCATTCCTTGCCGTGCCAGTCAATAAGTTTGCCCGGGGCATCGTAACCGATACCTTCCCACCAAACATCTTTATCCTCTGTTAAGGCCACATTCGTATAAATGGTGTTTTTCTTTATGGATTCCATCGCATTTCGGTTGGACTCATTATTTGTTCCCGGAGCCACGCCGAAAAATCCTGCTTCGGGATTGATCGCGTAAAGACGCCCGTCCGCGCCGAACTTCATCCAGGCAATATCGTCACCTACCGTCTCAACCTTCCAGCCCGGAAGAGTAGGAATCAGCATGGCAAGATTTGTCTTACCGCAGGCAGAGGGGAATGCGCCGCTTATATACTTGACCTCTCCCTCGGGATTGGTGATCTTTAAAATCAGCATGTGTTCGGCAAGCCAACCTTCGTCACGCGCCAGAACAGACGCAATACGAAGGGCAAGACATTTTTTGCCGAGCAGCGCGTTTCCGCCGTAACCGGAACCATAAGACCAGATTTCGCGGGTTTCAGGGAAATGTGAAATATATTTTTTATCAAGCGGAGCGCAAGGCCATTGACCGTTGTCGGACTCTCCGGGTGCAAGCGGCTTGCCGACTGAATGGAGACAGGGAACAAAAAATCCGTCCGTGCCGAGCACGTCAAGAACCTTTGTTCCGACACGGGACATGATATGCATACTTGCCACAACATAGGGCGAATCGCTTATTTCAACACCGATTTTCGCAATATCAGAGCCTACCGGGCCCATAGAATAGGGAATAACATACATGGTACGCCCTTTCATACAGCCGCGGTAGAGTTCGGTCATGGTCTTTTTTAATGCAGCCGGATCAACCCAGTTATTAGTCGGACCGGCGTCATCTTTTGATTTTGACGCAATATAGGTACTCGCTTCAACACGGGCAACATCGGAGGGATCGGAACGGTAGAGCACACAACCGGGCTTCTTTGCCGGATTGAGCTCGGTGGCAAGACCTGCTTCCTTGGTAATCAAAATCATCCGGTCGTATTCAGCCTGACTTCCATCGCATACCTCAACGGCTTCCGGGCTCATAAGCGCTTGAGCTTCCTCAACCCATTTTTTCAAACCACTATGTTTTAATTCACTGACTTTCATTAAATCTCCTTATATATTTTATGTTATCTTAAGTATACGTAAAATTTCCGGTTTTGCATAGGCGCCCGGCTCGAAATGCCACAGGGCGGGATTAACGCATAGAAAATCCCCATGCTGCAGCATGTCCGATGAGCGAAAGAAGCTGTAAATAATTGAAATTTATTATATTATCAAATTTCAATGAATATCATAAACTACTCGGTGCATCGTCCGGTAACGATAATCGTACTCTACGCGCTTGCTATGGGAATCGCCGCTACGTTGGTGCCTAATATCGCCGTTGACCTTTACCCTTCCACAGCACGACCGGTTCTTTCAGTCAATGCGAATCTTCCGGGTGCAGGGCCGGCCGATATTGAACGAAACCTGACCATCCCGCTTGAAAGAGCGCTTGCCTCCTCGCGTAATTTAACAAAAATAACATCAAACTCATCTTTTGAAAACAGTTCCATCAGCCTTAATTTTGCCTATGGTACTGATATGGACAAGGCGGCTGCGGATGCTCAGGCGGCTGTAAACCGTATTGTCAATTCCCTGCCGGACGGGGTTTCCTCGCCGGTAGTCCGCCGCTTTGACATATCTGCAACGCCTATCATGCGCCTTATTGTACGCGGCAATTATCCAAGCGACAGACTCCGGCTTTTTGCCGAAGATGAAATCCAATCGAACATTGAACGTATTGCAGGCGTTGCGTCCGCCGATGTTACCGGCGGCATGACACAAATAGTCTCTGTTGACGTTTCCCTGAACCGTCTTGCTGCGCTCAACATCAGCCTTTCCGAGATAAATGCCGCGCTCAAAGGACAAAACATTCTGCAAAGCGGCGGCAGCCTGCTCCGCGGTAAACGCGAGTATCAGATTATGATTGAACAGGAATTAAAAGACCTTGATGAAATTAAACGTCTGGTAGTAAAAACAGTAAGCATTGAAAATCCGAAAAACAGTGCCTCCGAATCGCGTTGGCAGTTAACCCGGGTTGAAGATATCGCCGATGTGTATTTAGCTTACAATGACAATGCGGCGCGCGTATCGGTTGACGGTGAGAGTGCTGTTTATATCCAGGTACAAAGTGAAAGCGGCAGTAACACGGTTCAGGTTGCCCGCCGTGTGCGAAGCTCTCTTGCCGAAATTAACGCGGCCCTGCCGCGCGGCATAACGCTTGATGTATTATCTGATAACACCTCAATTATCAGTGCAACACTTGATCAGGTGTATTCAAACGCGCTACAAGGCGCTCTACTCTGTATGCTGATTATTTTTATTTTTCTGCGTAATATCAAAGGAACCTTAATCATCGGCATATCAATTCCCATATCAATTTTATTAACCCTGATGTTTATGTCGATTTTTGGTTTTACCTTGAACCTTTTAACGATGACCGGTTTAATTCTTGCGCTCGGCATGACGGTTGATGCTTCCATTGTTATTATTGATAATGTGCACAACTACCGCCTGCGCGGGGCAAAAGCCTCTGTTGCGGCTATTTTAGGCAGCAGCGAGATGGCGAAAGCGATCATAACATCCACAACAACAACACTCTGTGTATTTATTCCGCTTTTAATTTATAAAAACGATCTTGAAATGGCAGGGCAGCTTTTTAATGATTTGATTTTTACCGTGATAATTTCCTTGAGCTGTTCTCTCTTTGTTGCCCTGACCATAGTCCCCGCTTTATGCGGGCCCCTGTTAAAACTCGATACCCGAAAACAAAAACCACTTCATAATCCCGTGCTTCGCAGACTGGATGATATGCTTGACCGATCTTTTAACAAGCTTGCCGGCCTGTACAGTTCATCGCTTGAATACTGCCTGCATCACCGCCTCATTGTTATACTGCTTACCACCGTGATTCTTGTTTTTTCTTTTACCCAGTTCACCGGTATAGGAATGAATATGTTTATCCGCACGCGAACTGATGATAATGTGAATATAAATGTGGCTATGCCCCAGGGAACGCCGATAGAAATTACCGAGTCACTTTTATTCGATATAGAGGATATTATAAAAGATGCGGTTCACGGGTATAAAAATATCATTTTAACGGCGAGGCGGAGCGGAAACAATCAAGGTACTATTCAAATTATACTGCCTGAGCCTTCCAGACAGATAGATACACCTGATGATATTATAAAAAAGTTAACGCCAATTTTTGAAAACATTCCCGATGCCCGTATCAGTTTTCGTGCGGGACGCTCAATAAGCGCGGCAAGTCCCATTGAAATTGCTCTAAGCTCGCGCAATATCACATCCCTTATGGAAAGTGCCGCGGAAGTTAAAAGCATTATACAACGTTATATGCCTGAAATTGAAAATCCCGAAATTAATATCAGTGAGGGCGCTCCCCAGCTTCAAGTTGAAATTGATCGGGATCGTGCTCAGGCGCTTGGCGTTTCGCTTTCTTCAATTGCAAACGAAATAAGGACAGCAGTGGGAGGAACAAATGCAACGAGTATTTCACAGGGGGAGCGTCTTATTAATATACAGGTGCGTTTACGGGAAGAAGACCGGCGGGGACTTGCAAAACTTGACTCAATTTCACTGAGCTCCCGAAACGGCGGAGTGCGCGTGCCGCTTTCAAATATAGCGAAGATAGCCGAAGGTCGTGCACCAAGCTCAATCAGGAGGGAAAATCAACAGCGTATTGTGAATGTTACCGGTGAACTAAACGGTAATATCGCGGCCACAGAGACACAGGCGCGTTTAAAAGAAACGATTGCAGAGCATCTTGTACGAAGGGATGATGTTACGCTTAAATACCTCGGGGAAGCGGCGGACGTCGAACAGTTTAATCAAAAAATCGTGTTTATTGTCGCTGTTGCTATCTTTTTGGTATTCGGCCTTATGGCAAGTCAATTTGAATCCTTTGTTGACCCGCTTATTATCTTTTTTTCGATTCCGCTTCTGTTTATCGGTGTTATCTGGATTTATAAAATCGGCAATCAGGCTATGTCTATGTTCAGCGCGGTCGGTATTGTCGCGCTTGTCGGCGTGGTCGTAAATAACGGCATAGTTCTTGTCGACTATACGAACACCCTGCGTGCGCGCGGCTTGTCCGTGAATGCGGCCTGCCTGGAGGCAGGAAAAAACCGCCTGCGCCCGATCTTAATGACAACACTTTCCACTGTGCTTGCAATGGCGCCTATCGCATTTTTCCCCGGCACGGGTGCGGATACTATTCAGCCCATTGGTAAAACCTTTGTCGGCGGGTTGAGCGTAAGTTCCGTCATGACGCTCTTTATAACGCCGGTTTTATATTCTCTTTTTAACAGCAAGCGGGACAAAGGAGATCATCGGGTCAAGGGTTTGAGCTAAGAGTAATAAAGTTAAAATCACTGATGCAGGAATTAAGAAAAGATAGATACAGTATTCAATTATATTGAACCGCCGGATTTCGCTGTTTTAGAAACAAGCCTTTGATCTTATATTTTTTTGATCGTGCTTACATCAATTTTTATACTTGTCAATTCTCTGTCGACTTCTCCGCTTATCTCTACAGTGTCATTTTGATCAACGGAAAGACCCCGCCACAGTTCATTGTCAATTTCAATCGTAATTGTACCGGTACTATCCGCAAACAAATATTTTTCATCCCCTAAAAATTTATCGATTTTTCCTCGTAAAATTACCGGTGAGTTATCTTTCATATTTTTTGTATCGGCGACTGTTACAAGGCCGGACGCCGGACCTTTATAACCATCTTGGGCAAAAACAGTAAAAGCTGCACATATCAACACAGCCAAAGAACAAAATAAAATCCTTTTTTTCATAAAAAATCTCCTTAAACAGATAATAGTATTGCTTACAATATTTATGCTTTTTTGTTCGTTTTGTCAAGGGAAAAAGGTTATGTGAAAAAGGTTATGAATAAAAATAAGCTTTTTCCAGGCACAGTGAAAGGGGAGCTCACCCCTCCCTAATGATTATTTCATAAAGCCGCTGGAGGTCTTCCTTTGAATAGTATTCAATCTTTATAGTTCCCCCGCTAAAATCACCGTCAAAAACGACCTTAGTACCAAGCGCCTCAATAAATTTCTGCTCAATGGCCTCGTAGTCAGCATCCCGGATTTTAGCCGGCGTGGAGGAGCTTCCGGTTTTTTCAGCATTTTCTGTAGCTCCCCTCGTTCTTTTTGCGTTTCGAGGCGGAATTTCGTTGTCATTAACGCCGCCGCCGGCGAAACGCTCGCTTTCGCGCACTGAAAGTGATTCCGCAAGGATTTTTTGGAAGAGCGTTTCCTGTTCCTCTCCCTTATTAAGCGAGAGAATCGCGCGGGCGTGTCCTGCGCTAATATCGCCGGCTCTGAGCGCTTCCTGAATGTCGGGCGGCAGCTTTAAGAGCCGCAGGATATTGGCAAAGGTCGCGCGGTTTTTCCCCACTTTTGCAGCTGCGGCATCCTGATTTAAACCGGTTATTTCCATCAACTGTTTGTAGGCAAAGGCTTCTTCTATAGGATTTAAGTCCGAACGCTGAATGTTTTCAATAAGGGCGACAATAAAACTTTCTTCCGGTGTAAAACGCCCGATGATCGCGGGTATCTCGCTAAGACCGGCAAGCCGGGAAGCACGGGTACGCCTCTCGCCGGCTATAATGATATAGTTCCCATCCTCTCCCTTTTCCACAATGATGGGCTGTAGTACGCCGTTTTTTTTGATAGTTTTGGCCAATTCCTCAAGAGCATCGGCAGGAAATGTTTTTCGCGGCTGATTGGGATTTGCTATGATCTTGTCAAGGGAGAGCATGGCAACGCCCGCAGCTGTTTCGGAAGGCGGGTTTTCTATATTGTCCAGCGGGAGCAGGGCGTCCAGACCCTTTCCTAAACCGAATTTTTTATGCTGCATCTATGCCTTTCCTTGCGAGAGTGCGTAAAAAATAGCACGGGGCGAGGGGATTCTTTTTTGTACCATAATCTTTGTTTCCCGGTAAAAAATTGTTTTGCATATTGTATTCATGGTTCTACCTGCTTTTTAATAAAATTTCCGAAGCAAGACTTTTATAGGCAAGTGCTCCGGTGCAGTGCGGGTCATATCGTGAAATAGGCAGCCCGTGCGACGGCGCTTCGGAAAGGCGGACATTCCGCGGAATGATCGTTGAATAGACTTTATCTTTAAAATAGGCACTCACCTGTTTTACAACATCCTGCGCGAGTCTTGTCCTTTGATCGTACATAGTAAAAAAAATCCCTTCGATAGTCAGATGCGGGTTTAAGGTTTTCTGAATACGCTGAATTGTCTGCAAGAGAAGACTTAAACCCTCAAGGGCAAAATATTCGGTTTGCATCGGAATCAAGACACCATCGGCAGCGACAAGTCCGTTAATAGTAAGCACGCCCAGTGAGGGCGGGCAGTCAATCAGAATGAAATCAAAGGAATCCTTCACATCGGCGAGCGCTTTTTTCAAATAGAGCTCATGATTTTGCTCCCCGATAAGCTCCACCGTTGCGCCGGAAAGGTCTATATTCGCTGTAATGACAAATAGCGAAGGAACCGGGGTGGGGCGAATAGCGTTTTTTATCGAAATATTGCCCGCGAGGATCTCATAAATACCTTTTTTGTCCGGCTTAATACCCACACCGCCGGAAAGATTCGCCTGCGAATCAAAATCAACAAGGAGCACGGATTTCCCCGCCTCGGCAAGATACGCACCGATATTGATTGCCGATGTGGTCTTTCCCACACCGCCTTTTTGATTCACAAATACAAACATTTTACCCACAGAATAATTATATACAAAAAAGCGATAAAAAGGAAGACGCCAAAAAGAATGCCCGGAAATTCCTGTTTTACCCTCAATGAGGGAAAAATTCCGCACAGAGAAACAGGCGGGAATAAGTTACGCTTTTTTTATGCCTACCCATTTCTTGACAAAGCCGCAGGGACGGTAGGTCATCTTTGCCTGTCTTAAACCGTCGTCACCTAAATCCTGCTCCCGATTAATATACATAACCGTTTCAGGAAGACTTTCGGCATAACTTTGATTTATATACTGATAAATCCCTTTATATTCGTCTATTCCTTTTTCAAAATGAACGGCAAAACTCTTCCCTCCGGCAAGGCTCTCGCCGAGGCACCAAGCGACAGGCCGCCCTTTTACATAGAAAACCGCCCCGTCCAGAGCAAGCGTATCAAATAGTTCCAGAGCCTCACAAGATGCGACATAGTCGCCATCGACTCGTTTGTCTTCCCTCCACAGCTCAAGTACGGAAAAGGCATCACCGGTTAAATCTGCGGTGAACACTTTTGAGCTGTGCTCGGGGTAGGAGAGTAAAAATGCGTTTACCAGATTTCTTTTTTTATGATATTTTTTCCCGGAAAGCTTTGCCAAGTCTTCGCGAAGGTACAGGTAGTCAAAGTTATCGCGGTCTTCGCTTATTTCGATTCCCGATTCCAAAAACAATCCGGTATTCTTTTCCGCTAAGGACTCGGGGATGTTTTTCCAATAACTGTGCGTTTTAAAAAGTTCCTGTAAAATATCCGGCCCGGGACAGGACATGGGCGTCATAAAGAATTTTTTACCTTCACGCTCTCCTGAGATGATAATATTACCCCCCCCAAGAGAAGAAATACGGTAATTATAGCGTTTTCTGAAAAGATAAAGATTCGAAAAGGTGAATTCCGAGACACCATCTACCGTTCTTTGCAGGGCCGGGCGAAGAATTTCTTTGTGTTTAAGCTCAAGTTCCACCCAATCAGAAAAAAGCGGTATACCCGCGTGCACACAATCTGTTTCCATTTAGTATAATATGCCGCAAAAACAGAAAAAAGTAAATGCAGTAATTGGGGTCTTGGGGAAAGGGTATGGGGTATAGGTTTTACCAGAAAGCTTGTATCGTCCCGAAGCCCCTAGCTCTTTGCTTCGGGAGTAGATAGGGTGGATTTCTGATATTACTAACCCAATACCCTGAACCCTATTACCCTTGCAATATCGCTTTAGTGGCAGAGCCCGCCCTGAAGAGGGCCGATGACTCAAACGTGAAAGCTTTTCGACAAAGGTAAGAGGTAAACATCTGAAAAAACCGTTGATTTTTTCAGATGTTTTTTCATCTCATATTTCAATCCTTTACGGCGGCAATCCGGCGGTAGAGGGGTCTAAATGGGGGTTTGGGTAATAGGGTAGAGGGTCTTGGTTTTACCAGAAAGCCCCTACCCAATACCCATACTCTACTTAGCGATTCCCCCCGCGGAACTCAGCGGCAGACCAACCGGAACCCCAAATAGTAGTACGCGCTGCCGGTGCTGCTGCGGTCGTCACGATAGAACACCGAACAGTGCGACGCACCATCGTTCCAACCCCCGCCCCGCTGCACACGGTCCGTACCCGAAGATAAATAAAGATCAAAACACCACTCCCGCACATTACCGCTCATGTCATACAGCTCTGCGGTATTCGCCATCCTCTCCATTACAGGATGTGTCTTACCCCCTGCATTACTATTATGCCACGCAACATTCTCCGCTGTGTTACTCCCCGCATAGGTATATGTCCATGCAGACCCTGCATCACCACTCGGTACCCCTCCCCTCGCCGCATATTCCCACTCTGCCTCTCTTGGTAATCTGTACCCGTTATATAACGCTATCTTCGACTCCTCTATTTGACCCTCTACCGCTACTCCCGCATTTTTTAATATA
>JAITXS010000133.1 GCA_031284645.1 Spirochaetaceae bacterium
ATCCGGTAGAAACGATTGGTAATTTAATAGAAAAGCAAGGCATTAGTTTTATAAGTTCCGTTGATGAAAATGGTTTTCCCAATACAAAGGCAATGTTACCGCCGGTTAAACGGGAAGGCATAAAAATATTTTATTGGCATACTAATTCACCGTCAATGAGAATAAAACAATATAAAAATAATTCAAAGGCTTGTATATACTTTTATGAAAAACGGTTTTTTATGGGCGTAATGTTAAAAGGAACAATGGAAATATTAGACGATATAAAAACAAAGAAAGAAATATGGAAAGACGAATATACACAATATTATACAGGAGGAATTGGCGGAGGAGATTTTATAATAATAAAATTCACGGCAGAAAATGGACGGTATTATAGCAACTTTAGTTCAGAAGATTTTAAGATAGAATAATAAAAAATAAGAGTATAAAAGCAGCCCAAACTTCGCGTACAGGTCTGTTATGCGCTTCGGGTCTAAATGACTTCGGGGTTCCGTTCGTCTAGGTCAGCTTCTCTTCCTACGTTCCACTTCACCCAAAGTTTTTGTGGCGCAAAATGCTACGCATTTTTTTTATCGCGTCATAAAAACTTTCGCATACAGCCGTAACGTTATGCTCAATACCCATTAATCCATTGAATAAACATTTTAAAATATATATACTGAGATAATGGAAGCAATAAAAGATCAGCAGATTAATTATTTTACTAAATTATTAGTATCAGAACCACCTAAAAATAGGCAAAAAGAACAAATAATACAAGATTATCTAGAAAGCCATTCTGATATGATTCCACTTAATATGATTTTAAATCATAATGTTTTATATGATTTTATATTTTCAAAATTGCCAATTAATAGTAGCTGTATTTCTGATTTATGCTATATTACAAAATCGTCTGTTGAATATCGCATTGTATTAATAGAATTGGAAAGTCCTGATAAAAAAATATTTACAAATAATTTAAGTAAAATGATTTTTTCCTCTGAATTTAATGCGGCATTACAACAAATTAGGGATTGGAAAATATCACTTGAAAATGATAAATCTGAAATATTAAGAATTTTAAGTCCAATGCTTCGTATGCAACGGGAATATAACGATCCCATTTCCTTTGCATATCAATTAATAATTGGAAGATCTTTTGAATACAGTAATAATGAAAAAAAGAAAAAAAATATTTTGAAAATTAAAGAAGAAACTGATATTGATATAATGACATATGATTCATTAATTAATTGGTATAAAAATGATTACAAAAATTGGTACAAAAACATTATAAAATATGAAAAGGGAAGATACTCTATTAAAATAATGGACGCCATGCAGCAAGTATTTTTTGCCAATCTTACTCCTGCGGATATATCTTTAACGAAAAAACAAAGAGAACTATTAATTTTGGAAAATTATCAAATAAAAGATTGGGAAAACAATATACCTCTTGTGGTAAATTGTAAATATACAAGTCCTGAACAATTGTATAAATTGGAAAATGGGCACTGCACATAACAGGATAAGCGGCGTCTTTTACTACTTCCTGAGCATTCTTGCCGGGTTTAGTCGGCGCATCCTTACTTGGCGGATCTGTCAGGACATGAAGGGGCTGAATGCGGAATTGCTTCTGGCCGAGGCGAAGGAACTTTACCCGCAGGCTGCATCGCCGAGGGTCATCAGCGACAACGGCAGCCAGTTCATCTCGAAGGATTTTGAAGAGCTGGTAGTGCTTCTGGAATATGAGCACGCTCATTCATCATGCATGAAACTCCCGCGCAAGCTCCTGATATTTCCCTGATTTAATCGCGCATAAAAATGAGTCAATGTACAGCGAATAGCAGAAATCTATTACCCTATTACCCTTCTTTTGGGTAACAGGGTTAGTCCATCCCTACTCCGATTAGCTTTGATATCAGGATTTCTTTTCCGGCGCTTTCTTCCGGTAGAAGGTGTTCTCCATCGGGAGTTTGTTGCGGAGTATTCCGTCTTTTGCGTAGTAAGCACCGCCTATGGCAGGACAGACGGGAATCGTCGCAAGCTCACCTACTCCTTTGGCTCCGTACGCAAGGGAAGCGGGGTTTTTTGGTTCTACCATGATAATATCCATAGGCGGCGCTTCTGTTGCACGGATAAGTCCAAGGGTGCCGTACTTTGCTTTGGGATAAGCATATTCAAGAGGAAAATCTTCGGTAAGGGCGTAGCCCATGCCCATTAAAAGTCCGCCCTCAATCTGACCTTCGGCCGATTTCGGGTTAATCACTCTTCCAAGATCATAGGCCGCGACAATACGTTCAATTTTGGTGTCGGCATCAAGAATGACCAGTGTCGCCGCATAACCGTAAGCAACATGGCTTACCGGATTTACCTTGTCGCTTCCCATAGGATCAGTTATCCCTGAGTATTCAGCATAAAATTCCCTACCCTCAAGCGCCAAAAGATCGCCGTCCGCTTTATCAAGGGCCTCTTTCAGTTTTAAAGCTGCCTGGCGCGTTGCTTCGCCGGTAAATACAGTCTGGCGCGAGGCGGTTGTCGTGCCGGAATTGGGTGTGCGATGGGTATCGGGCGGCTCGACAAAGACTTGTTCAGGCGGAATATTTAAAGTTTCGCAGCTTATCTGGGTTACAACCGTGGCGATTCCCTGTCCGATACAGGCGGCGCTCGTCCTTACATGGGCGATTCCGCCTTCAACCGAAATGATACAGCGCCCAATATCGGGAAGTCCTACGCCGATACCGGCGTTTTTCAAGGCGCACGCTATACCAACGGGCTTTCCGGCGGCCCTTGATTGCTCATATATATCTTTAACGGCAAGAAGGCAGGCTTCAAGCTCCGTATCCCCGCTTGCAATTTGCCCATTAGGCAGAATATCTCCCGGACGGATTACATTCCGGTATCGTATTTCCCAAGGAGAAATACCAACCATATCCGCAAGAAGATTCAGATTACTTTCAATTGCAAAGTTACTTTGACACACGCCGAATCCCCGAAACGCTCCGCCGGGGATATTATTTGTGTAAACGGCTTTTCCGTCTATATCGATAACCTGATAATTATAGGGGCCTGCGGCATGAGTACAGGCCCTCTGGAGAACCGGCCCGCCAAGAGAGGCATACGCACCGGTATCAGAAATTATCACCGCTTTCATCGCGGTGAGTTTTCCGTTTTCATCACAGGCTGTTGTAAAATCCATTTCCATTGCATGGCGTTTTGGATGAAGATTGATACTTTCCTGTCTGTCAAGGAGTACTTTTACCGGCTTTTTGAGCAGGAACGCAGCGAGACAGGCGTGATGCTGGACGCTCATATCTTCCTTACCGCCAAATCCGCCGCCGACAAATTGTCCTTTAACCCATATCTTTTCTTTTGGAATACCGAGCATACGGGCACATTCCCGCTGTTCATCATAGATACTCTGACCCGCTGAGTAGAGGATAAGGCCGTCTTCTCCGTCCGGACTTGCGATCGCGCACTCAGGTTCCATAAAAGCATGTTCGGTAAAAGGTGTTGAATAGTGGCGGGTAATCACATATTTTGATTGTGATATCACCGCATCGGCATCTCCGCGGACAAGATGCTCATGGGAGAGAATGTTTTTTTCTTTTTTATGAATCAGCGGAGCGCCCTCCGCCATAGCCATCAGAGGATCTGTCAACGGTTCCAAAACTTCGTATTCAACTGATACCAGTTCTTTGACCTCCGAGAGAGACTCTTTGCGGGTACATACCACAAGGGCCACTGTATCGCCGATAAAATGAGTAATCCCGCCCTCGCCAATCATCACATCATAATCAGAGATAAATTCAAGATGACCGATTTTTATGTTGCCCGGCACATTTCCCGCAGTAAAGACGGCAACACAGTCAGGATGTGCAAGTGCCGAGTCACTCTGAATCTTTAAGACTTTTGCACGCGGGTATTTCGAACGGAGCGCCGAGGCATAAAGCATCCCGTCCAAGACAAGATCATCAACATATTTTCCGGTTCCAAGGGTCTTTGCCGGTGCATCAATCCGATGGAAGTCTTCGCCAAGAGAGCCGGTAAATTGCTTTTTCTCAACAGGTCTATTTTCCCGAAAAAAACGTGCAGCAAGAAGTATCGCTTCTTTAATTTTTACATAGCCGGTGCAGCGGCAGATATTCCCCCGAATCGCCTTTGCAATATCATCGGGCGAGGGATCGTTATTCACGTCAAGCAGGGCTTTGGCGCTCATTACCATACCGGGGATACAGAAACCACATTGAACAGCGCCTGCCTGGGCAAAGGCAAACACGTATACTTCCTGCTCCCGTGCAGAAAGTCCCTCAACAGTGACAACACTCTTACCCGCCAATTTGCTTAAAAGCGGAAGACAAGCCCGCGTTGCCTTGCCGTCTATAATCACCGTACAAGCACCGCAGGCTCCGGAACCGCAGCCATTTTTTACCGCAGTAAGACGGAGATCATCACGCAAAAAATCGAGAAGTTTTCTGTCGGATCTGCCCTCAACTTCTTTCCCGTTAACGAACAAACGAATCAATTCACTCATATCGACCCCCTATCAAGATATATTCTTCAGTATCCCCCACTTCCGAGCATCGGAAAATTTTAAAAAAATCAATCCCGGCGGATTCCAGCATATCGGCTAAAGGCCCTGCCTCATCGCTTTCAGTTCGGATAACATACACACAACAAGGGCCGAGACTTCTCGGTGCTGTATCAAGGATACAGGGGAAGCCTGCCTTTTTTAAAATCTGTTCGCCGTTAAGAGAATCCCGCATCTCATGAAAACTCAACAGCATATTCATGGCCCGCTTCCCCCATCTTCGCCGCGCCTTGCATGGCGGCACTTTTTTTTAAACTACGCTTTAATCTCCGCAGCTTTCCGTGTTGTACATAAGGGAGCAAGAAAACTTATAAGAGCAAAGCCGATAAGAACTGCAATCTTCCCGTTCAGCGGTACACCGGAAGGAGAAGCCGCAATACCGAAGTTATGAGCTGTGGCTCCGGCAAGAAGAAAGGCGAAAATACAAATTCCCGCGCCTGAATTTCCGTTACCGGCCTTTATCAGCTGGCGTAAGGGACAGCCCTCAATCAAAACAGAGCCGTATCCGACAAGGCCCATGCCAAGAAAGTTCCATAGCTGGTCCTGATGAGCTATGGGTTGACCGGCAAAACCCGGCTTAAAGTTACCGAGTATGATATTGCACATAAAAACCACAAGGATAATCATAAGATAGCCGAAAAAACCACCTGCTTTACGAAGTAAAAAAATATCGCGGATGCCGCCGGCTATACAAAAATCGCTTTTTTGGCATAAGAGGCCGATGAGCAGGGCCGCAACAAGAGACACGATCACAGGCGCGTGTTGTGATCCTGGCCCCTGTTCGCTGAATTTGATAAAAGAAGGCTGTATCACCACAAAAACCAGCAATGCTACAGCTAAAAGCGGCAGGAGCAAAGAATTGGCCGTCCGGATACCCGTACCTGAATCCGCACTTTTCCCCAAAGAAAAACCCTTACGAAGCCACAAACAGCCTGCCCCTATTCCGGCAAAGAAACCGGCTATGGCGGCAATCGCGTTAAAATCGCCTGATCCAAGACGGATCGCCATACGCAGAGGGCAGCCAAGCGCGACAAGGCAGCCAAGCATAACAAAAAACGCGATAACAAAACGGATAAGTACGCCGCTTTCTCCGGCAGTTCCTTTTCCTGAAAGCGGGTTCCACTCACGGCGGAACAAAGCGAGTCCAAAAGCGCCAAGCAGGATACCCGGAATTTCGGGCCGCAAATACTGTACGGTAGGAGTACCGTCCAATCCGAGAGCGCCTGCAATGTCACGGGTAAAACAGGCAATACAGAGTCCCATATTAGCCGGATTTCCGAGTTTTCCGAGCATAACAGCCACACCCCCGATTATTGCACCGGTAACGATAATCCACGCATGATTTTTCGCACTCTTCATATTTATTCTCCTGCTTAACTTATAGTTATAGTAAGCCCCATCTGATAAGTAGTGATAAAGATTACGCAAGCCTACTATATGTTAATATATAATCAGTAGTTACGTCAATACCAGTTTAGTTTTTTATCACTCTTTACCACACAGTATCAATGCTTATTAGCAAAATAATGGCTACATTTTTGGCTACATTTTTAATAAAATAGCACATAACATAATTCAACCAACAAGATTTTTTTGTAAAAATGCTTTGCCTATACCCAATCTAAAACCTTCACAGATGCGCGAGGAAGGGCACAGACGCGATGCAATCTGCAATGTGGTATGAATGTGTGTTTTGTATAAAAACAAACTCTCTAAATCGCATATTTGTATTTTAGAAATACAAAACCGATACCACAGACCGGAGCTGCGCTCCGGCATTTTTAGAAAGGTCAAAATTGCTTACGCAATTTTCCCAAATCATTTTGTGGCAACAGCGGCATTGGTTCAACAAGTGCGCTGCACTCATCGACAACACGGCGCACCCACTGCCCGCAAAACATTTTTTCTAAGCGTTGCGCCCATCACAAAGTTTTGCGGTCAGCCGATGCGCCGCCTTATCGCTTCGACAACTGTCGCCCTCATCACAAATAAAAAGGGGCATTGATTAGCGGTATCAGTAGACCTGATCCGAAAAGCCGCAGAGTTGCTACGGCTTGCAGCCTTCGCAACACAGCGGCTTTTCTTTCGGCATATAGCAAATATAATTTGCATTTTGAAAACGTAATCTACACAATCGGCGTTCCGCGCTACAGGCAGCGGATCATCGGCTGTATAAAAACTGTGCAACGGTGAATGTGCGCCCTGCTGTATGTTGTTTTATTTCGCCGCAGCCTTCCGCGCTCCGCGCCTTGCCGCATATTCGGCAGCACAAAATGAAATCTGCTATGTTTTGTTGCCGCCTCCACTGCGGACGCACAGGTAGCGCTGGTACACGGCAGAGGGACGGTAGCTCCAGTCGGGGTTCGCTACGGTTTCCCCCCTTAATTCCCCCCTAAGAACCCCCCTTTTAACCCCCCTTCCCTAAAAATGTACCGCATTCTGCTTAGGGGGGAAACAAGGGGGGCAACCTTCGCCGCGCTGCGCTGCGCCCCTCCTTACGCTCCCTGCCAATACAACATAGATCGCCAAGCCTTGATCACACCAAAAAAACGTCCGTGTTTTTTTGGAGCGGCGGCGTCCGTGCCGCCGCTAAATTATCGCCGCGCCTTTATCCCCTCTTGCGACTGCGGCGGCTTTTGTCTGCTCGTGATGCCGCCCTTATCGGCTGAACAATCCCGCCGTATTTTGTAATGAAGCCGACAAAGCGTAAGCGGGATTGCCTGATCACGCCCGCTAAAAGATTTCTCGGAAAGTGAAACCTCTATCTGCTAAAACTTTTAGCGGGCGAAAGCCCGCCGCCTAAATGACGAATGACAATGACATTTGCGAATTCTGAAAAGTCCTATATTTATTTCTATATTATTCTTTTTCTTTCTTTTTTTTGTCATACTTGTCATAAAAAAATAAAAACAAAGAATATAATAGGAAGATAATTTTTCAACTCAATGACAAGTCTTGTTTTTGAATTGTCATTGATGACTTGCCTGTCTTGTCATAGCCGAATGATGACTTGTTTTTTTTCGTGCGGGGGGAGCGCGCACCCGCTTAAAATGTTAAGTTTTGTACATACAGAAATAAAACAATGCTAACACTATTTTTATCTGTTAAGTTTTATATCGCTCCATAACAAATAATAGCAATGTGTATCAATGTTTCACACAAGAAAATCAATAGAAAATGTATATGTCGAAAAAAAATATTAAGGGGGCGCGGGGGAATTACGGCGGCGTAGGGCGCAGCACAATGCCTACCCAGTGCCGCGCTTCCGATGTTCGCATTTGTTTATACCCGATTTCTTTTAAGCGCAAACCAAAGAAGCGTTCACTGCAAGCATGTTCGTTATTATCGTTACACCAATTTTGGTATGTCTTAAACAATTCGCGTATGCGGATTTGTCCGTTTTCATTTTGCACACAACACTCTTTCAAAAAATTTCCGATGATGTCCATTTCGCCGCGATACTCGTTTGTTGCGTTGGTAATAATTTGCGGCGGCTTTAGCCCTTCTTTGAACCAGCGCAATGTTCCCTGTAAAAGCCAGTTTAAAATTCCGCTTTGCTCTGAAACTAATTTTTGTTCAAGGTCTTTGTCTTGTTTGTCGGCTTCTATCGTTGTTGTAAAAGGTATCAAACGTATACGCCGCCATATTCCGTTATCCGTTCCCTTTATATTTGGTTTGTGATTAGTTGCCATAAATATTTTGAATGTAGGATAAAAATTAAAGTACTCGCCGTATAAAAACCGTGCTGTCATTTTATCATTGCCGGTAATATCTTTGATTAGTCCTTCAGAAAGTCTGCGCCCTTGTTCTGTTTCCGATGTTGTAACAATACGTGTGCCGCGAAGCCGCGCTATGTCGTTGCTGATGCGGTCGCCTTGCTGTTTCATAAAAGTTTCGGTTGCCGTTGATGTCGCGTAATCGCCTAAAATTTTCATGATGGCATTCAAAAAGGTGCTTTTACCGTTGGCGCCTGAACCGAACAAAATAAAAATAACTTGTTCTTTTCCGCTTCCGGTAATGCCATAGCCTGCCGCTGTTTGTAAAAATTGTATTAACTCCCCGTCATAATTCATTATCTCTCTGATAAAATTTTCCCAAAGCGGACACGCAGCATTTATATCAAAGTCAACGGGTACAATTTTTGTAATATAATCTTCTTTGCGATGTTCACGGAATGTATCATGTTCAAAATCAAACGTGCCATTCTTGACATTCAATAGCCACGGATTTTTATCAAGCTCATCGCTTGTTATCAGTATTTCAGGGTGCTTTCCTGCCAACTCAATACAAGCGTGTACACGCCGAACACTCTCGCTTTGCATTGCAAACTTTTCAATTTCTATGCGCTCTTTGTAATCGGATGTATTAAGCGCATCATGATAAATTCCGCGCACCATTTCTTTTACAAAGGCATTTACTTGAGCGTCATTATCGTCAACTTGCCAATACTTTTCATTCCACACAATCCATTTTTTCCACGCAAAATTATAGCGTATCTTATCGCCGTATTCTTTTATAAGCCTGTCGGCGTTTGTCATGTCGGTGCGCTGTATTAGTCCGCTACTAAGCTGATGAGTGCGGATTAGTCCGTATTCATCAGCGCTATTTATATTTTGCATTAGTAACCCCCTTGCTCTAACACACGAGCGTACATTTGATACTTATAGCAAAGTTGATCAAAACAATTTTCTTTTGTAAGTTCCGGCAATTCTTTTTTTATATTTTCTTTTGTCCGCATAAGGAGCGCAATGCTGCCCAGTTTCATGTTGTATTCTTTGTTTGAAAAGAAAGCGCAAGCGCGGTAAATATCAAGCGGCATATCAATTCCGCTATGCTTATATTTTTGAAACAAATAATCAGTTTCAAAACTTTCATCTTCGATGAATTGTTCCGCCGCTTTTCGTTGCTGCCTGACAAGATAATTATATTTTTCTTCCGGTGTTAATCGTTTCATTTTGCGCCTTTGCCTTCTTCCCATACAAAAACTTTCGACACTTCCCCTGCCGCCGTGCGTCCATCGTCAAACTCGATGAACGCCCAAAACGACCACCAGCCCGCTTGGTCTAAATCGCCATCAATACATTCATGGAAAATAATGCCGCCTAACACATCGGAAACAGCGGCGGGAAAGAAACCCGCCGTGCCGTCAGGCTTTATATACTTTATGACGGTATTTACCGCACCTGTTAAAGCGGTAAAAGTTTTTAGCTTGATGCGTAACGAAGTTTGACCCTTGAATATTCTTGACATGATTTACCCCCTAGCGAATTTTGCTGTCTAATTCCAATTCGCGTGTAACAGCGGACTTAATAATTATTTCATCTCGTGCGATAAGAAAACGGCGGATCACATAATCGCGTATGAACGAGCTTGTAACAATTTTGATAAAGATATTCAAACGCCGAATGAGCGAACAATGCACGCTAATATCATCAGTCTGTGTGCGTATGATTGTAAGGTTACGTTTTATTTCCGCGATACTTTCGGCTTGCGCCGAAAGCCCGCGCATATAATCGCCGATATGTCCGGCTTCATCGAGCGATGCAACGCCGTCAAGAAGTTTGCGGATAAACATAAACGGCATACGCGCATAATCGCTTGCGTGTACATTAGTTGTGATTTTTCTAATTCTGCCGACAAGGTTATTTATAACATCATTTACTTTTAGATTAGTTTCCAGTTTGTGAAACAAGCCATGTTTGCGGGAGTTGCTTGCAACCGATTGTGCCGTATCAAATATATTTCCAAAGAACGCCATGCCCGCCTTAAACAAATCGGCAATATGCAAGGCGTCATATATAAAACTAAAACAAGATCGCAGACGGCTTGTAGTGTCGTTTACGGCACATTCGGAATTCTCCTCACGTTTATACTCAATCGGATTTTCTAACGCAGTTTGATTATTCCCATTTGTTAAAATGTTTCGATTATACAAACCAGTTTTATTTAGCAAAGAATTGTTATGTGCCATTACAGAAAGCATACGTCTAAAGTACGGCTGCACTTTTATTGTGTCTGATAATTTTACACCCTGTGTAAGTGTTCTAACATAGTTTTGAGCAAGGCTGTACTCAAAATACATACTCAATAATCGACCGTAGTCATCTTCATATAAATAATATTCCATAGGATCAAGCACATCAGGAATACCGTCATCAATAAAATCTTCAAAATTATAATGAAAACAAGCGCCGCCATAATCAAATGCAGGTCTAAAACATAAATCTGCATACATTCCAAACCAAACCTGCGAATTAGCTTGTAGCGCCGATTGTGTTTGAAATGTCCCGCTTCGCCACCCTTTAGGTTTCGATCCGTTTACCGCGCCGCTAATAAATTGTTCTTGCATGGTCATACGGTTTTTTGGACCGTCAGCACTATCCGAATAAACTACAGGGCGGCAGCCCTCGTCATTTTCCGCAATGTAAACATAAGCGGTACACAATCCGTCTATTTTATCCGGTATGTGATAACTGTTAGTAACAACTTCGATTTCAAAAAATCTTTTGTAAGCGCCAATACTTTGTGTGCCAACTATCGGATCGACAACGACCGGATAGCGGGCATTACTCAGCCACTCTTGCGGTATTTTTATATAAAGTTTATTGCCGCCAATAAACAATTCACCCCAGCGCCAACGACCCGCAGCGTCAATAATTTTCGGGCGGTGAATATGGCAGAGCTTGCCTGTGCCTTGCCCTATACATCTGTCTTTTCTATACACGGCGTAACTGCCGTGCAGTAATGGATCATCGCCTATGAATGGTTGTCGATAAAAATTAAATTGTTCCGCGCCGTCAAGAGTTAAAGATATTATATTACTTGACGGCTCGCGTTTTAGAATTACGTCATACTCAAATGTATCTTTACCGAGTATTGTCCAGCGATGACTTTGTTTTTTACCTTTATACAAAAGCGTCCTATCGTTACTTGTAACGCTGAAATCATCTTCATCATCGGGAACAAAGCGAAGTTTTGCAGACGGCGCGATCAGTTTATTCTTAAACCGCGCCCCCTCCCAACGCGAAAGCTCCCAAGCGGGAGCCTCCCCGCCCAAAGAAACAGAACAAGGAAAATCACGAGCAGACTGTAAAAACTTATATCGTTGTTTATCAATCATATATCAAACCCTTATTAATTCATCACTTATCACTGCCCAAGTATCGTGATTTCCCAAACCACTTGCAAAGTGTCCGCCGATGTTACATTTACAGATGGCGTGATCTGCGCATAAGCAAGACAAGCGGCGCCTGAACCGCTGCCATTTAGCAAGGCTGCCTCATTGATGCCGTTTGCGTTCAAGTCGCCCGCCTCAAATGTTGTGCGGTAACAAATGGTAGTGTCGCCGACACTTCCCCAAGCCGCTTTTAATACCGGATAATTTTCATCTAATTCTTCTGCCGCCCCTGTCGGAGTGTTACAATTTGTATTTGTTTTTGTGCTGTTTCCTGTCCAGCCCGTGCCAACTTGAATAAAACCGCTTGCGCTTGATACCTTCGCTTTGTTCGGATTGGGCAAGAGCGCATCAGCGATCAGCGCGTCCCCTGTCCGTGTTACAATGTTGTGATGTTGATACAACATTGGTCTGCCCTTTATGCGAAGCAATCGCCGAAAAATCCCTTGCTTATTCCGCTTAACATTGCCGTCTTTATCCAAGACCCGAACCGTTACCATACCTTTTACTTTTATTTTCTCTCTCATTGTTTTATCTCCCTATAAAATAAACTACGCCGCCGCCTACCATAGCGCCGGCAACGAAACAAGATAAACCTGTGATGATCAGATTTCCAATATTATTTTTCTTTGTTTCGTTTTGTTCTTTTTGCAAGCGCGCAATTTCTGCCAATGCTTTAGCCTGATTTTCCAATGCGGCGATAGTTGCGGCTTTCGCCGCTTCCCCCGCCGCTTGCTCTATTGCATCGTGAGCCGCCTCTGTCAGATCATCAATCAATGCGTCTACTTCTAATTCGCTCCATTGCCTCGTTTCGTTTTCTGTTGAATTCGTCAATGGCTCTGTCTGCTGCTGTGCGGACATCGGCGTTGTCATTAAGAAATTCAGAAGCATCGCGAGCGGAATAATCTTTTTGCAATTCCTGTAATTCATTTTGTAACTCCATGTTTTGTATTATTTGTTTGTCGCGTTGATACGAAAAGCGCAACCCGAAAAACACGCCGACAATCAAAAGTGTTATGACACAACCGCATAACACACCCTTAAAAAAATCTGTCATAGTAAAACCCCTTATCCCTATCATTCAAGCCCCTCATCACTTCCTTTGCCTCTCCAGTGTGATACAACTTTCAAGCCGACAATTCCAAACAATACGGAAACAATCACACAGAACCAAATCCAATCACGGATCAAACCTTTTACCAAAAGCCACGTTGACAGATACAAACAAAACGGCTTAAAGCCAAGCATTTTTGAAGGAAGCGAAAGCGCGCGTTTGCCAAGTATGGCAAACAATTCTTTGAATGTATTTTCCCAACAAGGCTTATCGCTAATTATTATTCCGTCCTCTCTATTTTTACACATCGTTACACCTCAAAATATTTTTTGAATTCACCGTCAAGGTCATAAACTGTTTTACCTTCACGCGAAAGCTTTTCTAACGCTGCCCGATCCAGCCCGCGAATTTCTGTACGGCAGCCTTCTTTTTCAAACCACTTGCTAATGTCAGGCAGCGCGCGAATTCGCGCCGTAGGCTCTTGCGAATTCAACACCACACCTTCATCAAGCAAACCCGCAACATGAACGGCGGTATTCTTTTTGTCGATGAAGAAAGCGGCATTGATACCGTTTTTTGTTTGCGGTTTCGTAAAGACACGTTTATACAAATCATTTGCCGTAGTGCGGATTAACAAACCTGTAGAGGCGCAAAGTGCAAGGCATACCGCGCCTGAACAATCCGATCCTTCCGGCGTTTCTTTACCCCACAAATACTTGCCTTTGTATTGTAACAACAAAAAGTATACAAACCTTTCCGCTTCGCTCATTGCCTCAAATTGTTTTTGCTCTAACTCAAAAATGCTTTTCCAATTAATTTTCATACTACGCTCCTGTTAATGTAATTTAGTTATGAAGTTCAACGCCAACATACCCGCCGAAATAAGCAAAGCCGCGATAGTAAAACTATCCCTGTGCTTTTGCCCTTCGTTCTTTTCCAAACGCTGAAAGCGCTCTGTAACATGAATTTTAAATTCGTGTAACTCCCCCTTCAACTCCCGCATTTCCGCAATACTCTCTACGAATAAAGCCCGATCCTCATTGCTCATTTGAAACCTCCAAATTGAAAGATGCGGTAAATGCCGCGCCCTTCTTAAAGTGATATGACAAGGCGTTGACAACGCCTGTATAATTTTTTGCTTGTGTATGCACTTGAACTGTAGCGCCGATACGCGCATGAAATACAGCGCGATGTGTTTTGATTGTTAGCTCGTGTTTGCGTATTAAACGATCTGATAATTCTCGCGCAACCCAATCTTCATACTGCGGTTTGCCGTCAACATCATCACCTGAAAAATAAGTCCCCGTAACATTCATAGAGCAAGTGCCATATAGTGCAATAGCGTTTTGATCGCTTCCAAAACAAGATCGGTTAATATCAAGCACGATAGGGCGACCGTATATTGAAGCGTTTAACAAATCGCTATCTCCGTCATATTCAAGCGTAACAAGCGCCTTGTCGTGATTAGTGGTTACGTCATATTGTCCGTAACTGAAAGAGCCGCCTTGTGATGAGAGCCGTTCCTCTGCTTCCTCTTTTGTGTCGATGTTATCCGCATAAATGACATTTCTTTCTTTGCCTGTTTCATCACGAATGACATAATGCGCTTCGTAGCCCTCGTGTTCAATTTCGCGTGAAGTGTGTTCACGAAACGGATAATAAGCCATCATTGAGGACGTGTACAAAACCGGAGTGTCAACATACCGCCATATTACCTGTTTTTCCAACGACACAGGCAAATTGATTTTTAGGCGTACCGTATTTCGGTATTGTTCTGCGCGTTCTGTTTCTCTCAGGTAAAAAATATTTTCACCGGTAAAAATATAGGAATCCTCATCAGATTGCAATGTTTCACTTTGATACGGCGAATGTGCAAACACAAGCGGCTTTTCGGTGGCACATTCCAAATGACAGCGATAAGCAGTAGCAAGGGCGGATAATTCCGCCCATATATTTTTTGTCAACTTGACATACGGAAGAGTAAGAGGAATTGTACAACAATCAATATCATTAGTTTGTAATCCTGCGCGTTTTGCTATTAAATGTAAAAGTGAATTATCAGGTTGCGATTTATCGCATATCGTAATGTAGGTAAAAGTATTTGCCGTTGTCCAATCTCTATTTTCATCACTCTTTTTTAAAGCCGCCGATCTATCACGCAATACCAAGCGTATACGTTTTTTGCGGCTTTCGCGTACATATTGAAACCCGCTATCATTTACAAACAACGTAAACCGATGCACCCAACTCAAACCATCGCCAACGGTAAAGAAAACACGCGCTTCGCAACCGGCGCCATTACCGATACAGATTGCTAACTGCTCATTGCTAATTATTATTTCACCTCGCGCCGTAGCGCCGCCTGAGACTTCTTTTAATCCGTAAAAGTCGGCTTGCACAATGTCATGTTCCGGCACGGTTACAAACTCACCGCTTTTGGTAAAATCAATTTCAAGTTTAATGCGTAACGGCGTATCGCCTTGCGTAATGGCTAGGTCTAAGGCATCGTCAATGTCATAAAACTTCATACAATAGCCTCCGTAGTTTCGTTGTAAACGGTTGCTTGAGTATCACCGCAAACCACATAGCGCAAAGGTCCTATCACGGTGTCGGCGGTGTTTACTTCCGTGTAGTCTGCGATGAGTTTTAGATTGGTAAAGGTAATTGAGAACAAACCGTGACGATTAGTTTCGTACTCATCACGGTACAGGCGGCTTGTAATCGTAAAAGTTTCCATAACAACAGGAAATAAAAATTCATCTTGCAAAGCTCGGTGTATAGAAATTTTTGTTTTAGCGCCGTTTGTTTTATCACACGAAAAAATCAAGCTATAAATTGCATTGCAATTTATGCCGTCAACTTTATAGGTAGCGCCTATTTCGCTAAAGTATTCGCTGCGCTCTCGTTTTACAACTTCCTTGATGATAGGTATTGTTTGCGCCTTTGTATCGCCGTCAATGTCCAAATGTAATTTTATTGTTTCGTTCCTGTGAATACGCAACTCAAAACTTTTAACAATGCACGATAAAAAAGTGTTTTGGTGTGAGCAATACTTTTCTACTAAATTAAATTGTACTGGTATCGGTTCCAAGTTTATAAAATGTTTGTACAAGTTGTGTGTTTCACTTACAAACTCATA